>NZ_JBNKYW010000133.1:0-11943 GCF_050301095.1 Roseibium sp. | reverse complement strand
TTCGGCATCACCGGCTGGAACAGTGGCGCCTCGGCGACGATCGCCCGGATCCGCTCCAGAAGATCTTCCTGCGCTTCCCGGCCGAAATGTCCGGGCAGATAGGCAAGGCCGCTTAGGCCGTTGATGGAGATTTCCTGCATGACAGTGCAATACCTGAATGCCTTAGTCGCCACCACCGCAACCGCTGCATCCGGAGCCACCGTCGCTGGCGCAGCTGGAATCTCTGCCCGAAGTGCTGCACCCGGAGGAGTCGCGACGGGATCTCCTGCGGGAGGGGCTACCGGAGGACTTCCCAAAAACAATCCAAGCCACGAACCCGATCACAATGAGGCTGAATACAAACTCAAACTCGTGCTGGGAGGCCCAATGTCCGATCCTGTTTCGGGTTCTTTCAAAAAAGGTTTCACCCGCGGGACTGCCGTGCGCAAAGGCAATTCTGGTGCCCAATGCCAGACACAGCATCGCAAGCAGGCCGCCCCAGGCGCTGGTCGGAAGATCCGACAATGGCCGCACCGATACCTTGAGAAAACGCGGCCATTGCGGCTTGCGGATCAGCCAGACGTCCCGCGTATTGACCCGCCGGAAATGCGGCGCCTTTCCGAAGCGGATGTCTGCGGGTGGCCAGATGTCCGCCGGCGGCTCTCCGAATTCCTGACGGTAGAGATCGAGCGTCTCCGCATAGGCCCTGCGGAACAGCGCAGCCTGGTCCAGTCCGCCCCTGGTCGGCTGGTGGTGCAAGGCCCCTCCGAGCGCAGACTTGAACGGTCCCCAATAGTGCTTCGTATAGGTCAGGTGCAGGTGCCAGGCCTGGTCCACCTCGTCGCTGGGCGTCACGATGCCCGCCTTGATGCGGCTGAGATAGGCAAAGCGCTGATATTCCGCAACGACCCTTGCAGCGAATTCGATGCTCCAGCCGTTGTCGCGCGCCAGCCGGACCGAAAACGGAAAATCCGCCTCGACTTCGTCCGGATGACTGGCCTTGATCCGGTTCCAGAGCTGCTGGTCTTTCATGTCTGCCTTCTCTTGTATCTGTCGCGTTTCCAGGCGGCGCGGACCGTCGTCTGTCACCGGCGGGCAGAATCTAACTCTCATTTGCGGTTACGGTAACCTTCCGGGAAGAAAATTCGATCATGAACGGTGCTGTCTGCAAAATGTCGGTGGACAGATGTCTTGCAGGCAAAGTTCCATCCACCTATATAGCGGTCAAGCTTCGCGCCAAATCCCGAGTTTTGCTCCGGCGCGATGTCCGGGATCTCCCGGAACCCAAGTGAGAGGAGCCGGATCGACGCCTTCAAGGGTCCTTCCGGTTTGCTAGAAAGAGAGGCTTAAAATGGCAAAGGTCATTGGTATCGACCTCGGCACGACGAACTCGTGCGTCGCCGTCATGGACGGCAAGGATCCCAAAGTTATTGAAAACGCAGAAGGCGCCCGCACCACCCCGTCGATGGTGGCCTTCTCCGACGATGGCGAGCGTCTCGTCGGCCAGCCGGCAAAACGCCAGGCGGTCACGAACCCGACCAACACCCTTTTCGCAGTCAAGCGCCTGATCGGCCGCCGGTTCGACGACCCGACCGTTGCCAAGGACCAGAAGCTGGTTCCCTTCGAAATCGTCAAGGCCGACAACGGCGACGCGTGGGTGGAAGCCAGCGGCGAAAAATACTCCCCGTCCCAGGTCTCCGCTTTCATCCTGCAGAAGATGAAGGAAACCGCGGAAAGCTATCTGGGCGAAACGGTCACCCAGGCGGTCATCACCGTTCCGGCCTACTTCAACGATGCACAGCGTCAGGCAACCAAGGATGCCGGCAAGATCGCCGGTCTTGAAGTCCTGCGCATCATCAACGAGCCGACGGCTGCCGCGCTTGCCTACGGCCTCGACAAGAACGACGGCAAGACCATCGCGGTCTACGACCTTGGCGGCGGTACCTTCGACGTTTCCATCCTGGAAATCGGCGACGGCGTCTTCGAGGTGAAGTCCACCAACGGCGATACCTTCCTCGGCGGTGAAGACTTCGACATGGTCCTGGTCGACTACCTCGCTGCCGAGTTCAAGAAGGAACAGGGCATCGACCTGAAGAACGACAAGCTCGCCCTGCAGCGCCTCAAGGAAGCTGCTGAAAAGGCCAAGATCGAGCTGTCGTCCTCCTCGCAGACCGAAATCAACCTGCCGTTCATCACGGCGGACGCCTCCGGTCCGAAGCACCTGACCCTGAAGCTGACCCGCGCGAAGTTCGAAGCGCTGGTGGACGATCTGGTCAAGCGCACCATCAACCCGATGAAGGCCGCCCTGAAGGACGCAGGTCTTGCAGCCGGTGAAATCGACGAAGTGGTTCTGGTCGGCGGCATGACCCGCATGCCGAAGATCCAGGAAACCGTGAAAACCTTCTTCGGCAAGGAGCCGCACAAGGGTGTGAACCCGGACGAAGTGGTTGCCATGGGTGCCGCCATTCAGGCCGGCGTTCTGCAGGGCGACGTCAAGGACGTTCTCCTGCTCGACGTGACCCCGCTGTCGCTCGGTATCGAGACCCTCGGCGGTGTCTTCACCCGCCTGATCGACCGCAACACGACGATCCCGACCAAAAAGGGCCAGGTGTTCTCGACCGCTGAAGACAATCAGACGGCCGTGACCATCCGCGTCTTCCAGGGTGAGCGCGAAATGGCTGCGGACAACAAGATCCTCGGTCAGTTCGACCTGGTCGGCTTGCCGCCGGCACCGCGCGGCGTCCCGCAGATCGAAGTCACCTTCGACATTGACGCCAACGGTATCGTCAACGTGTCCGCTAAGGACAAGGGCACCGGCAAGGAACAGCAGATCCGCATTCAGGCCTCCGGCGGCCTCAGCGACAGCGACATCGACCAGATGATCAAGGACGCTGAAAGCCACGCCGACGAGGACAAGAAGCGCAAGGAGCTGGTGGAAGCCAGGAACCAGGGCGAGTCTCTCGTTCATTCCACCGAAAAGTCGCTCAAGGACTACGGTGACAAGGTTTCCGAGGACGACAAGTCCGCGATCGAAACCGCGCTTGAGAGCCTGAAGTCCGCGCTGGAAGGCGAGGACCTGGAAGACATCAAGGCCAAGACGCAGGCGCTTGCCGAAGCTTCGATGAAACTTGGTGAAGCCATGTATCAGGCAGCCCAGGCGGAAGCCGAAGCCGAAGGCGGCGAGGAAACCGAGGCCAAGGCGGAAGATGACGTCGTCGACGCTGACTTCGAGGAAGTCAAAGACGAAGACGACAAGAAGTCCGCCTAACCCGTAAACAGCAGCCAGCCGGTCTCCGGCTGGCTGTTCAATTTTAGCGCCGGATGCTTGCCTGCCTGATGACAAGGGCACCTGTGCCCGGCGCTTTCGCTGTAATTGGCGCCAGCTGTTGCCGGGCAGCCAGCAGCGCAACAACAAGACCGAGAGATCTTGATGTCCAAACGTGATTTCTACGATGTTCTGGGCGTTTCGCGCGATGCGGATGACAAGGTGCTGAAAAGCGCATACCGCAAGATGGCCATGCAGTTCCACCCGGACCGCAATCCGGGCGATGCGGAAGCCGAAGCCAAGTTCAAGGAAGTCAACGAAGCCTATGACACGCTGAAGGATGGCCAGAAGCGTGCGGCCTACGACCGATTCGGCCATGCGGCCTTCGAAAACGGCGGTTTTGGCGGCGGGGCCGGTGCCCACGACTTCTCCTCCACCATGTCGGATATTTTCGAGGAATTCTTCGGCATGGGCGGCGGCCGCCGGTCGGGCGGACGCGAGCGTGGCGCGGACCTGCGCTACAATCTGGACATCACGCTGGAAGATGCCTTTCACGGCAAGACGGTTGAAATCGAAGTCCCGACCAGCATCACCTGCGACGCCTGTACCGGATCCGGTGCCAAGCCCGGCACCAGCCCGGCGACCTGCCGCACCTGTGGCGGCGCCGGCCGCGTGCGCGCCGCGCAAGGGTTTTTCACCCTGGAGCGGACCTGTCCGAGCTGCCAGGGCCGCGGCCAGGTGATCAGCGATCCTTGCGAAAGCCGCAGCGGATCGGGCCGCAAGACTCAGGACCGGACCCTGTCCGTCAACATTCCGTCCGGCATCGAGGACGGCACCCGCATCCGCCTTGCCGGCGAAGGCGAAGCCGGTGTGCGCGGCGGCCCGGCGGGCGACCTCTACATCTTCCTGTCGGTCAGGCCGCATGACCTGTTCCAGCGCGACGGCGCCGACCTTTATTGCCGCGTCCCGATTTCCATGTCGACGGCAACCCTGGGCGGCCAGTTCGACGTGCCGACCGTCGACGGCTCGACCAGCCGCGTGAAGGTGCCCGAAGGCACGCAGACCGGAAAGCAGTTCCGGCTGCGCGGCAAGGGCATGCCGGTGATGCGGTCCAGCCAGCATGGCGACATGTATATTCAGGTGACCGTCGAAACGCCGACCAACCTGACCAAGCGCCAGCGGGAATTGCTTGCGGAATTCGAGAAGGAATCTTCCGGAGAGAACCATCCCGAATCGGCCGGTTTCTTCTCCAAGGTGAAGGATTTCATCGACAATCTCGGTGCATAATTAGCCATTAATCGTCAAAAATGCGCATCCGTTGCACCAGGCTGTAGCATCTCTGCGCGAAGCTTCCTATATTCCCCTGGTGGATGTCACGGGAGGTAACATGCTGAAGCGCAACGGAAATCGAGGTGAAGCCTTCCGGGAAAAGCTCAACCGGGCGAATGCCGTCCGGGCCAAGGTCCTGGACGAGGTCAAGTTCATCCGATCCTGGGCCCAGAACCCCTTGCGTACGGGCGCCGTCACTCCGTCCGGACCGGATCTGGCTGCGAAAATGGCATCCTACCTGACACCCCGGCCGCATTCCCGTGTGGTGGAACTGGGACCTGGAACGGGTGTCGTGACCAAGGCGCTCATGGAGCGGGGGTTCTCGCACCAGCAGCTTAACCTGATCGAGTACAGCCCCGATTTCTGCGATTTGCTGAGCTTGCGCTATCCCGGGATGAAGGTCATCCAGGGCGATGCCTATGCCTTGCGTGCAACCCTGAAACACGCCGGGGGCTTCTCGCTGGACGGAGCCGAAGCAGGGCAGAAGCTCGACGGCATCGTCTCCTCCCTGCCGTTGCTTACCCGTCCTGAACCCGTACGCAAGGCGCTTCTGGACGAAGCTTTCGGCCTCCTGAAACCGGGCGCCCCTTTCATCCAGTTCTCTTACGGCCTCGTCGCGCCCGTCAAACCCGCCGGCTACGGAATTTCGGTGATCAGCTCCGAATGGGTCTGGAAAAACCTGCCGCCTGCAAGGGTCTGGGTGTACCGGAAAGGGCACTGAACCGGGGTATGGCCCCTGAACGAACTTGAGCGAAACTCCTGATGCGCAACCCGAAAATCCTCGTCTTTTCCGGCTCGATCCGCAGCGGGTCCTTCAACGGCAAGCTGGCGGCCCTTGCGGCAAAGCGCCTGGCAATCCTGGACGCGGACGTCACGCATGTGTCGCTGAAGGACTATCCCCTGCCGATCTATGACGGCGATCTGGAAAGCGCCTCGGGCGCGCCGGAAAACGCGAAGAAGCTCAAGCGGCTGTTCGAGGCCCAGGACGGCATCTTTATCGCCTGTCCGGAATATAATGCCGGCATCACACCGCTTCTGAAGAACACGCTCGACTGGATCAGCCGGGTCAAGGAGCCGGGCGAGGCCCTCAAGAACAAGGTCTTTGCGCTGGGAGCCGCGTCTCCTGGAAAATTCGGCGGCATGCGCGGCCTGATCGGCACGCGCACCATTCTGGAAGTGGGGATTGGCGCGCTGGTGCTTCCCCAGATGGTTTCCGTGTCTGCCGCGGCAAGTGCCTTCGACGACAAGGGTGGCCTGACGGACGAACGAACGGCCGGGCAGCTCGACAAACTCGTTGATGCGCTGCTGCGGGCAACCCGGCTGGAAATGTCGCACTGACGGCCCTTTCCTGTGTTTGCCTGCCGCGCGGGTGCACCCGAAAAGTGCATTAGCGGTATGATTGCTTGGAAATGCCGCGATTGCCGCCTACATAGGGCGGCAGAAATCGAACCCGAGTGGACGATCAAGAGGATTGAATGAGCGAAACGCGCGAACCGGCCGTCTGGCACGGCACGACGATTATGATGGTGCGCAAGGGCGGCAAGGTCGTGATCGCCGGCGACGGCCAGGTCTCGCTTGGCCAGACGGTGATCAAGCATACCGCCCGCAAGGTACGGCCGCTGGCGAAAGGCGAGGTGATTGCCGGTTTCGCCGGGGCGACTGCCGACGCTTTCACCCTGTTCGAACGCCTGGAAGCCAAGCTGGAACAATATCCGGGGCAGCTCATGCGGGCTTGCGTGGAACTTGCCAAGGACTGGCGGACCGACCGCTACCTGCGCCGTCTGGAAGCCATGATGCTGGTGGCCGACAAGAACGTTTCCCTTGTGCTGACCGGTACGGGTGACGTCTTGGAACCGGAAGGCGGCATCATGGGCATCGGGTCCGGCGGCAACTACGCGCTTGCCGCGGGCCGGGCCCTGGCGGACTCGGATATGGACGCGGAATCCATCGCCCGCAAGGCCATGGCGGTCGCGGCCGAGATCTGCGTCTACACCAATGCCAGCGTGACGGTTGAAACCCTGGACACCGTCGACTAGATAGCGATGATCGCGTTCCGCCCTGTCCTCGCTGACGACCTGCCGGTGCTTCTTGAATGGATGCACAGGCCGCATTGGCGCGAGTGGTGGGGAGATCCGGAAAGCGAATTGGAACATGTCCGCGATATGATCGAAGGGCGCGACACGACGCAGCCCTTCATATTCGTGGTCGACGGCAAGGACGCCGGCTACATTCAGGTCTGGTTTGTCAAGGACCAGCAGGGAACCGAATTTGCCAAGGAGATCCCCTGGCTCGAATTGCTTCCACCGGACGCCGTGGGCGTCGATTTGTCGATTGCGGACAGGGCAAATCTGTCTCAGGGACTTGGAACAAGAGTATTGCAGGCGTTTGTCCGCAGGTTGCGGCAGGACGGGTTTAAGCGGATCGTCATCGATCCGGACCCTGCCAACCTCAGGGCCGTAAAGGCCTATCGCAAGGCGGGGTTCCGGGAAATGCCGGACCTCCTGGGCCGGACCGGCGACAGCCTGCTGATGGAACACATGATCATGGAAGGTGTGTCTTAGAAGATGACCGATTTTTCCCCGCGCGAGATCGTTTCCGAACTCGACCGTTACATCATTGGCCAGAAAGACGCCAAGCGCGCCGTAGCGATTGCGCTTCGCAACCGCTGGCGCCGCCAGCAACTGGAAGGCCAGATGCGCGAGGAAGTTCTGCCGAAGAACATCCTGATGATCGGCCCGACCGGTGTCGGCAAGACCGAGATTTCGCGCCGGCTGGCAAAACTCGCCAACGCGCCCTTCACCAAGGTCGAGGCGACGAAATTTACCGAGGTCGGCTATGTCGGCCGCGACGTGGAGCAGATCGTCCGCGATCTCGTGGAAGCAGGTATCACGCTGGTGCGTGACCAGAAGCGCGAAGCGGTGAAGGCCAAGGCCCACGTGCTGGCCGAGGAACGGGTTCTGGACGCGCTGGTCGGCAAGACCGCCAGCCCCGCGACCCGCGACAGCTTCCGCGCCAAGCTGCGCGACGGCGAACTGGACGACAAGGAAATCGAGGTCGAGGTGCGGGCGCAGCCGCAAATGCCGAGTTTCGATCTGCCGGGCATGCCGGGCGCCAGCGTCGGTGTCATGAATGTGTCCGACCTGCTCGGCAAGGCCTTCGGCGGCCAGACCCGGACCAAGCGGACCACGGTAAGCGACAGCTACGGGCTCCTGATCAACGAGGAATCCGACAAGCTTCTGGACGAGGAAAAGGTCGTCGAGGAAGCTATCTCCCTGGTGGAGAACTCCGGCATCGTGTTTTTGGACGAGATCGACAAGATCTGCGCACGTGAAGGTCGGGCGGGCGGCGACGTTTCCCGCGAGGGTGTGCAGCGCGACCTGCTGCCCCTGATCGAGGGTACGGTGGTTTCCACCAAGCACGGGCCGGTCAAGACCGACCATATTCTCTTCATCGCTTCCGGCGCCTTCCATGTGGCCAAGCCGTCGGACCTCCTGCCCGAACTGCAGGGCCGCCTGCCGATCCGGGTGGAACTCAGGGCACTCAACAAGGATGACTTCCGCGCCATCCTGACCGAACCGGAGGCAAGCCTCATCAAGCAGTATGTGGCGCTGATGGAGACGGAAAACGTTACCTTGTCCTTCACCGAGGATGCGATTGAGGAAATTGCCTCCGTGGCCGTCGACCTCAACGCCTCCGTAGAGAACATTGGCGCGCGCCGCCTGCAGACCGTGATGGAACGGATCCTCGACGAGATTTCCTTCACCGCGCCGGACCGGTCCGGCGAGTCGGTCGAGATCACCGCCGAGTTCGTCAAGGACAACATCGGCGACCTTGCCAAGAACGTCGATCTTTCGAAGTTCATTCTCTAGCCAACGCCAGCCGGCAGGCTCCTGCGCCTGCCGGTTCAGCCTGACAATCGTCAGGCCGGTTTCCGCACGTCCTGGCCGAAGGTGTTGAGTTCGACACGGTTGCGGCCGTTGCGCTTGGCGAAATAAAGCTGTTCGTCCGCCTTCCGGTAGAGTTCCTTGAAGGTCGGGCTTTCCTCGAAAATGACGCCGCCGATGCTGATGGACAGCGGATGAGGCTCGCCGTTGGGTTCGAACCGGAGTTCGTCGACGGACATCCGGATGCGCTCGGCAATGAGGGAGACGTGTTCGTGGGATTTTCCGGGAAGAAAGACGCCGAATTCCTCTCCGCCAAGGCGCCCGGCCAGATCCGCCTCGCACAGGGATCCGCATATGCTCGAGGCGACCAGCCTGAGGGCATCATCACCGGTGTCGTGCCCATAGCGGTCGTTGACCGACTTGAAATGGTCGACGTCGATGACGAGGAGGGCGTCAGTGGCCTGACGGGAACTTGCCTCCATCCGGCGGATGTAACCTTCGACCACTTCCATAAAGGCCCGGCGGTTGAGCAGGGACGTCAGGCTGTCGGTGGAAGCCACTTGCGCAAGCTCCTGGTGCGCGATCGACAGCTGGCGCATCTTGCCGAGAAGCAGGAAGAAAAACGGCGGGGCGATCAAAAGCGGAATGATCAGGTTGTTGAGCGGATCGCTGCCCCAGCGCCAGGACCAGGTGGTAAAAGAAAAGCTGTCGAAGGCGAAGGCAAGGGCAATGCAGGTTGCCGTTCCAAGTGCCGTCAGGGCATAGACACGCGCGCGCCCTCGCGCTGACCAGTCAAGATTCCGCATGATCTGAAAATAGGCGGAGGGCGTTTAATGCGCACTTAAGGAACGGGGCGTTCCGCCCTGTCTGAAATACTTATAAACGGGGGGAAATTGCGGATTTCGGGCCAATAAACGAGTCCGGTGCCGCGAGAGGGTATCCGAAAGAGGCCATATAACCTTCCCGTTGCAAGCGGCAATTTCGCCGCTTGCGATACGCGTGCGCTGGTGGCAGCATGCGCCCATGGTAGCTATTCGAAAAAGTAACGAGGAAGGCCACCGCCGGAAATTCCTGGTCGTGGTCGACGAAACGCCCGAGTGCGACCGGGCGATTGTCTATGCCGCCAAACGCGCCGCGCGGACCGGTGGTGTCGTCACGCTGGCCTATGTGATTGCCCCAAGCGACTTCCAGCACTGGCTGGGCGTGGAGGACATCATGCGGGCCGAAGCGCAGGAGGAAGCCGAGGCAACGCTGGCCAAGGCCGCCGAGCGCGTGCGTTCCGTTGCCCGCACCGAACCGGAAACCGTTGTCCGGGAAGGCACGAAGGCGGAAGAAATTCTCGAGCTGATCGAAGCCGACGCCGACATCGCCATCCTGGTGCTGGCGGCCGGGACCAGCTCGGAAGGCCCGGGACCCCTGGTGTCCTCCATCGCCGGCAAGTCCGCAGGCACGTTCCCGATTCCCGTGACCATTGTTCCGGGCAATCTGGACGACGATTCCATCGCGGCACTTGCCTGATCGGCCGGGACACTTCGGCATGAAGGGCCGGCGTGCTGTTGACGGATCGCCAATAGCACCTATCTAGTTTTTAACTGTTCCAAACTGCTTCAGGATGGGGTAGAACAACCCATCGGTGTTTTGCGATGCGGAGAGGCGCGGAACACAGCGGACAAACGGGCGCGTTAGAGAAGCGCAAGGACAAAAGAAATGTTCATTCAAACGGAAGCAACGCCGAATCCGGCCACGCTTAAATTTCTGCCGGGCCGGGTGGTTTTGGCCGAAGGTACCTACGATTTCCGCTCCAAGGCGGACGCCGGAGCGTCACCGCTTGCCGAAAAGCTCTTCGAAATCCCGGGCGTTGTCGCCGTTTTCTTCGGCCATGACTTCGTGACCGTCACCAAGGACGACACCGACTGGCAGCACATGAAGCCGGCCATCCTCGGCGTCATCATGGAACAGTTCATGTCCGGCCAGCCGGTCATGGCTTCCGGTGAGAGCGAGAATATCGAGGAAGGCGAGTTTTTCGAAAAAGGCGACGAGGAAACCGTGGCCACGATCAAGGAACTGCTGGAAACGCGTGTGCGCCCGGCCGTTGCCCAGGACGGTGGAGATATCACCTTCAAGGGCTTCAAGGAGGGCATCGTTTATCTCTCGATGCGCGGCGCCTGCGCCGGTTGCCCGTCTTCCACGGCGACGCTCCAGCACGGCATCCAGAACCTCCTGCGCCACTTCGTGCCGGAAGTCGAGGAAGTCCGTCCGATCTGATCCGGAATTTTCTGAAAGATTTCAAAGGCCCGGTTTAGCTGCCGGGCCTTTTGCGTGGCTGATTTGCATTCTTTGTGGAACGCAAGCCCCCCATTGGACTTAGGCCCAAAGCGCGGGTCGACTCCGGGCCGGTCCCGGGGTACTGGCAACAGGGGCCTAATGTCCCGGATCATGAATTTCCAATTGGTGTGGTATGCGCGTTCTGGCCATCGACACAGCTTTAGCGAATTGCGCCGCCGCCGTTCTGGACAACGGTGCGGACACCGCCTGCTATGACAGCGTCGGCGAAGAGATCGGCCGCGGCCACGCGGAAAAGCTGATGGACATGATCGGCGAGGTCATGGCCGAGACGTCGACCGCCTTTTCCGATCTCGACCGTGTGATCGTCACCGTCGGACCGGGCAGCTTTACCGGGCTTCGCGTCGGCCTGTCGGTCGCCCGCGGTTTCGGACTGGTGCTGGGCAAGCCGGTCGTCGGCATAACCACTCTCGCGGCCATCGCGAAGTCCTCGGCACCGGACGATGGCGGGGCACCTCTTCTGGTCGCGCTGACCGGCAAGGGCGAGGAAGTCTACTGCCAGGCGTTTTCAGCTTCCGGAGATCCGGAGAGCGAGGCAGGCGTGCGGACATTCTCGGATCTTGCGGCCACGCTTCCCGAGGGCATAAGATTGGCGGGCTCGGCAGCGGAAACGGTTGCGGAGAAATGCGGCCTTCCGCAGGACCGGATTTTGTCCCGCTGCGGGTACCCGGGTATTCGGGAGGTTGCCGAACTCGGGCTTGTCGCGGATCCTGCGAAATCGTCTCCGTCGCCGCTGTACCTGCGGCCGCCCGACGCAACGCCGCAGACCAAGGGAAGGATAGAACGGCAATGAGTTTTTGGTGGTTCTGGACCCAGCCGCCGGTCGTTGAAGAGGCGCTGGACGAGGACCTGCAGAAGCTGGCCGATATCCACGCCGCCTGTTTTACACACAAATGGAGCGCGGGAGATCTTGCGCGCATGAAGGCCCAGGACGGCGTCGTGATCCTGGTCGCGCGCCGGGCCAGCCCCTATGGCACCCGGGCACCGCTCGGCTTCCTGATCCTCAGGAAGGCCGCCGACGAGGCGGAGGTCATCACCATTGCGGTTCACCCGCGCCAGCGCGGCAGGGGCATTGGCAAGAAGCTGATGGATGCGGGCCTTTTCCGGCTCTACGGCGACCGCTGCGAACAAGTGTTTCTCGAG
>NZ_JBNKYW010000132.1:0-17608 GCF_050301095.1 Roseibium sp. | reverse complement strand
GAGGCTGTAGGGATCCAGGGCATTCAAGGACCCCTGGAAGGCGTATTTCAAGGTTTCCGCGTGAACGGACGCACCTGTTCCGGTCATCAGCAAGGCTGCTGCAAGCACGATTGATTTTTTGTTCATGTTCCCCTCGTTTTTTCGGTTTTCCCGAATGGCTCCGTGGACGCTTATGCTGTTTGTTTTGTTCGCGTCCGACGTGTCGGTCCGAACTATGGCACCGTAACTGCCTGTGTTCAAACCCGTTTAACTGTCAAATTTCGAAATCCCCCGCACCAGCCGGTCGAGAAAGTCAGCGCAGCGGTCGAGTTCGGCCAGTTCGATGTATTCGTCCGGCTGATGGGCCTGGTCGATCGATCCGGGGCCGCAGACGATGGTCGACAGCCCATGTTCCTGGAAAATGCCGCCCTCGGTCGCATAGACGACGACATTGCGGGCATTGTCGCCCGTCAGGCGCCGCGCCGTGGTTTCGGCCAGTCCGTCCTGTTCTTCCCGCAGACCCGGCACGTTGGCGATTTCCGTCACGTCGACCCGGCAAGCGGGAGAAACCGCCTGCATGGCCGGCAGGATCTCGGCTTCGATGAAGGCCTTGTATCGTGACACCCAGACGGCCGCGCTTTCGCCCGGCAGCAGGCGGATATCGGTTACGAACTCGCAGTGCTGGGCGGTGATATTATGCGCCTGTCCGCCCTTTATCATGCCGCAATGGAGCGTCGTATAGGGTGGTTCGAACGGACAGTCCGGGTCGGCTTTCGCACGGTTCGCCGCCGTCTGCCGATCCATCCAGCCGATCAGCGCCGCCGCGGTGGAAATGGCCGAGACACCCCGGTGCAACTGGCTGGAGTGGACGGGATGACCGTGCACGGTTGTCTTCAGGACGGTAATGCCCTTGTGCCCCGTGACGACTTTCATGTTCGTCGGCTCGCCGACGAAAACGATGTCCGGCCTCGGTCCCTTCGCCAGCATGTCCTTGATGAGCGGCGGCGCGCCGTTGCAACCGACCTCCTCGTCGTAGGAGAGCGCGATGTGGATCGGTTTCGTGAGACGGGCCGCCAGGAAATCGGGAACCTTGGCAAGGACGGTCGCCGCAAAACCCTTCATGTCCGCGGAGCCCCGGCCATGCAGCCGTCCGCCGGCTTCCCAGGCGGAAAAGGGGTCGCGAGACCAGTCTTGGCCCTCGACGGGCACCACATCGGTGTGCGCGGACAGAACGATGCCGCCATCCACCGCCGGTCCGATCAGGGCATGCAGGGCAGCCTTCTGGCCGCTCTCGTCCGCAACCCGGTGGCATCTCACGCCGAGCCCGGCAAGATAGTCTTCCACAAAGGCGATCAGCTCGAGATTGCTGCGATCGGAAACGGTGTTGAAGGAAATGAGGGTCTCCAGCATTTCCCGTGGCGTATAGGTCCGGCTCACACATCCTCCGGTCGGTTGATCAGGTGCCCGGAAGGTTTTTACCATCCGGTACGAAAAGCGTATCTAAGCTGGTCATCGTAAAGATTTGCAAGGGTCTTTCTTTTCCGCGCAGTGTGATTTCCGCAGTTTCCGCGCCCGGAATCTCCGCGCCCGCGGCGTCGATCACGGTTCTGGAGACGGCCAGAAAACTGTTGTGGGCCTTGTTTTCGCTCTCCAGCCGGCTGGCTGTGTTCACCACGTCGCCGAGAGCCGTCAGGCCGCTCCGCTTGCCGCCCGTTCCGGCGGCGCCGATACGTCCCAGGATGGCCGGACCCATGTGCAGGCCGATGCCGAGGCGGATCGGGTCGCGGAACTGCGGGCTCTTCTCCGCCTCCAGGGATTTCATGACCGCCTCGATCCGGCGGCAAGCATTGAGCGCCTGTCTGGCGCCGGTCTTAGCGTCCACATCCATGCCGAAAATTGCCATGATGCCGTCGCCGATGAACTTGTCGACGAAACCACCCTCGGCGCGGATGGCCGCGGAGGACTGGTCGAGATAGTTGTTGAGCAGGTGGACCACGTCATAGGCCAGTTGCGATTCGGTGATCTTCGTGAAATTGCGCAGGTCGACGAACATCACCACAACTTCCTGCTCGACACCCCAGTGGTAGGCATCGCCCAGATGTTCGCTGCTGCCCGCCCCAGCCTTGACCGGCACGAGCGGCTGCACGGAGATGTGGTGTTTGGGGCGGATCTGACAGGCCAGGCGGACGTTCTCGCCGGCGGCAATCCGGGACAGAACGGCAGCTTCCGGCGCGTCGGGCGCGGCGAGATGCTCTGCCCCCTCAAGCACTTTCACCCGGCAGGTGGAACAACGCGCCCGGCCGCCGCAGACCGCGGCGTGGGGGATGTCTTTCATCCGGCTGATTTCCAGAAGAGTCGGACCGGGTGCGGCCCGGATCTTCAGGCCGCCCGGATAGGTCACCGAAATCCCCCGGGCAAAGCGGCGGGAGAGGTATCGAACCAGAACCACGCCCAGGCTGATCAGGACAAGCCCGTAAACGACGGCGCGGAAATTGTCGGCGAAACCATAAAGCCAGTCGAACTGCTCATCCGTGACCCTCAGCTTCACGTCCCTTTTAAGCTGAAGCCTGCGCGCTCCTTCGACAAAGCCCCACAGGGCAAGCACCGGCAGAGCGACGGCAAAGGTGACGGCGGCATATTTCAGTCGATGATAGAGCGGATAAAGCCGGAGCCAGAAATGCAGTCCGATCATGGCATGGGTCCAGACGACCACAAGCAGCAGGCCCTGCTGGAACGCCTTGTCGGGCCAGAGAATGGTCAGCATCTGGTCGTAGGTCGGTGAGAAACCGAATTCCTTGGCAAGCCCCATGGTCGCGCTGACATGCGGGATCAGGGTCCAGGGAATATAAAGGCCGAGCACGAGTTGGCAGAATTCCCAGCGGGGGATCTTGAAGGTCCGCCGCCGGCTCGTACGCCACAGCGCAAGGGTGACATGGGTCAGGGCCGCCGTGAGGAGAACCGTTTCGCCCAGGGGGCTGCGCCAGACCCAGTAGTGCCAGATCGACGCCTTGTCCATCGCTTCCACGGAGATGATGCCGAGTGCGTGATTGAGGAAGTGGCTGAGGCAGAAGGTGAAGAGGGTGAGGCCGCTGGCGAGCCGCAGGCGCTGGCGCCAGTTGCCGGAGCCCGGTCCGCCTTTCAGCTTCGCCTGCGGGTTTGCCGCCTTGGCGGGCTGGACGGGTTTCGTGGAAGGGCCGGGAACGGTCATGACTGATTTGAACACGATGTGGTTGCGGGCGGCGCGAAGGTCCGGTCGGTGAATCTGTGACGTGCCGGCCGGACCGGGTCAACCACGGATCGTGGAAACTTGGGGAGAGCCCCCTTGAATCTCAAGGCGCAAAGGGCAAGTGTCCTGCCCGTGAGAGAAATGGAAAGGAAACCGATGAAGCTCTACGGCATCAAGAATTGCGACACCGTCAAGAAGGCCCGGAAATTCCTGGAGGAAGCCGGTGTCGATTATGAATTCCATGACTACAAGAAGGATGGTGTGGATGCCGACAAGCTGGCCAGGTTCGTCGGCGAGTTCGGTTGGGATGCGGTTCTGAACAAGCGCGGCACCACCTGGCGGCGGCTGGACGAGGCCACGCAGGAGAGTGTCACCGATGCCAAGAGCGCGCTTGACGTGATGATCGAAAACCCCTCGGTCATCAGGCGGCCCATCGTCGAGGGCGAAGCCAAGAACTTCATCGGCTTCGATGCGGTCGCCTGGGAAATGGCGCTGGAACTGGGCGAGTTGAAGTAGACGCCGAACCATCCCTCACTTGTCATCCCTGCAAAGGCAGGGATCAAGTTACCAGCTGACTAACGGGCCGACCCACCGGCCTTTTCAGGTTTCTGTCGCAGGGGATACCGGGTCCCGGTCTTGCCGCTATCGCGCCAAACCGGGATGACAAGTGTGGGGAAAGTGGCGCCGCCTACCACGTCCGGCGCGGGCCGGTGTCGATGTGGTAATGGCCGGAAGAGTAATGCTTGTAGCCGCCGACGTCCGGCTGCGCCTTCAAAAAGGCGATGACCGAGGACGGATCGCCACCGACGGTGAAATCGACCGCGCGGCAGTTGAGGTGGTAGGAATTTTTGGCTCCGCCCTTCCACCAGTTTTCCAGCCACCAGCGCTTGGTGGAATGAACGGTGACGCGGCCGTAGCGGTCGGCCACACGGTTCAGCACCTTCTTCAGTTTGCGCGGCACGCACCAGGAACTGTCGTCATAGTCGATGGAATTGTGGGACGCCGTCATCCAACCCATGCCGGTCACTCCGGCAACCGAGCCGCAGCCGGCAAGTGTGGCGGACAATCCGATGACAACAAGAGTGGCGAAGAGGTGCTGACGCATGGCGGGAAGCCTTGTAGGTAACTGATTTTGATGTCGTCCCCCACCGGCAAGGTTCCGCGAATTTGATTAAAATTGTGATGAAAAACGTGGTTAACGGCGATAAGAAACAAATGTTTCAGAATTGCAAATATTCTGATACAAATGTCACAAGGCCCGTAGGGGCCGTCTTATGATCACGTGCCGGATTTCACGCCATGTCCCATGTCTTTCCACGTCACACCAAAGCCGAGCCCCCTGTCGCGGTTGCCGGTGACGGGTGTTACATTGTTGATAAATCAGGAAAAAAATATTTCGATGGGTCTGGGGGCGCAGCGGTGTCCTGCCTTGGGCACAGCGATCCGGACGTCACCGAGGCCATCCGCAGCCAGATCGGCCGGATCGCCTTTGCCCACACCGGCTTCTTTACATCCGAACCGGCGGAAGAGTTGGCGGATCTGCTCATCGAACACGCTCCGGGAAATCTGGACCGGGTCTATTTTGTCTCCGGTGGCTCGGAAGCCGTTGAGGCAGCGCTGAAGCTGGCGCGCCAGTATTTTCTGGAGACAGGCGAGCCCTCGCGGCACCGGGTCATCGCCCGCCGTCAGAGCTATCACGGCAACACGCTCGGGGCTCTTGCGACCGGCGGCAACGAATGGCGGCGTGCCCCGTTTGCGCCGCTGATGATCGATACCTCGCATATTTCGCCCTGTTATGAATATCGTGGCCGGCGGGAAGACGAGACCGCCTTCGACTACGGCCAGCGGGTCGCCAATGAACTGGAGACGGAAATCCTGCGGCTGGGTCCGGAAAACGTCATGGCCTTCGTCGCCGAACCCGTTGTCGGGGCAACAGCGGGCGCCGTGCCCCCGGTCGAAGGCTATTTCAAACGCATCCGGGAGATCTGCGACAAATACGGCATCCTGCTGATCCTGGACGAGGTCATGTGCGGCATGGGCCGGACCGGTACGCTGTTTGCCTGCGAGCAGGACGGTATCGCGCCGGATATCCTGTGCATCGCCAAGGGGCTGGGCGCGGGTTACCAGCCGATCGGCGCCATGCTGTGCACTTCAGACATTTATTCTGCAATAGAGAACGGCTCGGGGTTCTTCCAGCACGGTCACACCTACATCGGCCACCCGACCGCCTGCGCGGCGGCGCTGGCGGTGTTCCGGAAGCTGACCGGCGGCATCGCCGGCCGGGTCGGGCCTATGGGGGAAAAACTGGACGTGGCGCTGCAGAGCGCCTTCGGTCAGCACCCTCATGTCGGCGACATTCGCGGACGCGGCCTTTTCCGCGGCATCGAGATTGTCGAGGACAGGGTGTCGAAGAAACCCTTCGACCCGAAACGTGGCCTTGCCAAGAGCCTCAAGAAGGCGGCCTTCGATGCAGGCCTGATCTGCTATCCGATGGGGGGCACCATTGACGGCATCGCCGGCGATCATGTGCTGCTGGCTCCGCCCTTCATTCTGGAGGACGCCCATATCGGCGAAATCACGGACAAGTTGGACCGCGCGTTCCGGACGGTTTTCTAAAGACATGAGCCAGCACTCCGATTTTCCGCCCTTGCCGGCGATCATGGTGGCGCCCAACGGCGCGCGCCGGTCCAAGGCCGACCACCCGGCGCTGCCCATGACCATTGGCGAAACGGTGGAAACCGCCAGAGCCTGTTTCGAAGCGGGTGCCCAAGGCATTCACGCCCATGTCCGGGGGCCGGACGGCGCTCATGTTCTGGATGCCGGACTCTACCGGGAGCTTTTGTCCGAGATGCAGGTCGCCGTGCCGCGCATGCAGGTCCAGATCACCACCGAGGCCGTCGGCCTGTACTCCCCGCAGATTCAGCGTGAGCTGGTTTATGACGTGAAGCCGAAAGCCGTCTCCGTCGCCATCCGTGAAATGGTGCCGGAGCGGGAAACTGACGCGGCCGGGGTTTTTTATGCACGTGCGCTGGACCAGGGCAGCTGCATCCAGCATATCGTCTACAGCGCGGAGGACCTGAGCCGCTTTTTCGGCCTGGTGGCGGAGAGTGTCATCCCGGGTCGCCGCCACCAGCTGCTGTTTGTTCTGGGGCGTTATTCCTCAGGCCAGGAAAGCGATCCTGACGACCTTTCGCCGTTCCTGAATGTTCTGGAAACGAACCGCAGGGACTTCGATCTCGACTGGGCGGTCTGCGCCTTTGGTCACCGGGAAACGGACTGCCTGGTCAGGGCTTCCGAGGAGGGGGGCAAGGCGCGGATCGGGTTTGAAACGGCTTTTGGAACCGGGACGGATCACTGGCAAAGGACAATGCCGACCGGGTGCGGGATCTCGTTTCGGCACTGAAGGAAAATACGCCGGTCCGCTCTTGAGGCAGGCGTTGTCCTGCTGTCCTCACGCGACCGTCGCCAGGGTTGAAAACACCGGCATCCCGTCGCGCTTCAGTTCGGACTGCACCCAGTCGCGGAAGAGCCGCACCTTGCGGCTGTTCCTGTTGGCGGGCGGATAGCACAGATACCAGCTTTCGTCGTCGGCCCGGCAGGTCAGCTCGAACGGCTGGATGAGCTGGCCTGTTTCCAGCGCGGTCTTGCAGAAATAGGGGGTGAGGATCGCGACCCCCTGCCCGGCAATCGCCCTGTTGGCTTCCAGCGCCTGGGAGCCCATGCGCGAATTCGGATACCCGCTCAGGTCCACGTCCGGAAGCCCGGCCGCTTCGAACCAGATGGTCCACCAGCGGTCGCGCGGATCGACCAGCGGCAATTTCAGAAGATCTTCCGGTTTCTCGATGCTGCCGATGGTTGCCGCAAGGGATGGGCTGAGCAGCGGCGTAAATTTCGCCTGCACGATCTCATGGGCGATCCATCCCTTGGGCGGTGCCTTGCAGGCGGAGATGACAATGTCCGAATTGTCGAATTCGGGCGAGGCATTCGGCCCGTAGGGCAGGATGCGGACCGCGACATCGGGATTTTGCATCTGGAAATGCACCAGCCGGTTCGATAGCCAGTTGACCGCGAAGGTGGTGTTGCTGGAAACGACCAGTTGCCCGGCATTCTTTTCCGCGACGTCCTCGAAGGCGTCACGTAGCGTGGAAAAGGCATCGACGACCTTTGTTGCCAATTGCGCGCCGTGATCTGTCAGCTCGATCTTGCGGGCCTTGCGGGTGAAAAGGGCAAAGCCCAGCTTTTCCTCCAGCAGCTTGATCTGATAGCTCACAGCGGCCTGGGTCATGCCCAGTTCCTCGCCCGCCTGGGTAAAACTCAGGTGGCGGCTTGCGGCTTCAAAGGCGCGAATGGCGGGCAGTGGGGGCAGGTTGCTTGGCATGCATAAGTCTCCCTTATGCATACTTATCGAAATTCTGTTGGTAAGACAAGCGCAGCAGGCCGATATGTAGCTCTCAGGACAAGGAGTTACAGAAATGTCATGGATTCTTGGTTTCAAGGGCAAAGGTGCAATCCATCAACAGGACTTGGGCATATCATTCAAAAGGCTGATCGATGCGGTCTTTGTCCGCCTTGCCCCGGGCGCGCGCAGAAGGCCCGATGTTGCGGATCTGCCAGCCGATCTGCTGCAGGATATCGGCCTGCCGGAGGGCCGGCGCCGGGCCGCATCCTTTGAAGAACGCTGGCGTTCGGAATTGAAGTGCATGGAACGGTGAGGCGGACAGCTTCATTCCGGCCGCTCTCTCCCCTTGCTGCCGGATGGGTTCAGGCCTGCCGGGCAATTTGATCCGGCAGGCCTGTTCTGCTTTTCAGAGCAGTTTTTCAAGTGCCGGAAAGAGCCGGTCGTAATCGAGCCGGCCGCCGGTGAAGTGACGCATCAGCAGCGTACCCAAGAGCAGGCACAAGACGGCGTCGGCATCGTTGTCGCGGCAATGTTTTTCGACCTGATGCCGCATTTCCTCATTGGCCAGTGCCATAGCCGGGTCTGCCGCGATCTCGTCCGGGCTCTTGCCGCGCAGATAATCAAAGAGCAGTGACATCTCGCTGGCAAAGCCGGGCTCCAGCCGTCTGGCAAATCCGAGCAGCGCTTCCGCCGCACTTTCGTCCGGTCGATCTGCCGGAAGATCGTCCTCCGGCGGGGACATGACCACTTCCGTGCAGGCCAGGAACAGGCTCTTCTTGGTCGGAAAATAGTGATAGAGCGCGCTTTTCGACAGCCCCAGTTCCTCGGCAACCCGCCGCATGCCGAGGCCGGAATAACCGTGTTCGGAAAAGAGAGGGGCCACTTTTCGCGCGAGTTCCAGGCGGTAGGCGGCGTGGTCGATCTGTTTCGGCATTTTTATCGTCCGGTTGGTCGATAAACTTATTGACCAGGACCGGGGGTGTCGTCTAGATCTCTTTTTCGACCAATTGGACGAAAAAGATTTTTACGGACCGTCGCAACGGCCGGGCCATGGTGTCCTGCTCGTGTGAAGCTGGTTCGATCATCAGGAATGAGGTTCTGAATGGCCAAGTCGGGTGGCGTCAGCCGTGACCATGCAAGGTCGATCAGTGCAAAGGCCGTTTTTGCGGGACTGCACCTTTTGTCCGTTCTTCTGTGTGCCTGGCTGCTGATGGGAGGCTGGGTTTGGCTGGGACAAATGACCGGCTTGAAGCTCAGCCTGTCCGATCCCTTCCGTGGAACGCTGCTTCTTGCCTGCGCCCTGCTCTACTTCGCCCGCCATTTGCTGACGCTGTTTTATCTCCTGAAGCGGAAGCTCGACTATTCGGAGGTGTTCGGTCTGGCGCTGTTCATGGGTGTTTTCGAAATCGGTTTTCTATTGCTCGGCGCCGGTGCCTTGCGGGAGACGGCCATTCCATTTGGCCCGCTGGACGTTGCCGGTATCGCGCTCGTGCTGGCCGGTTCGTTTCTCAACAGCTATTCCGAACTGCAGCGCCACTGGTGGAAAGGTGACGGCGCCAATCGGGGTCACTGTTTCACCGGCGGCCTGTTCGCCTGTTCCATGCACATCAATTATTTCGGTGACACCGTCCTGTTCACTGGTTGGGCGCTGCTGACCCTGTCCGCGATTGCCTTCGCGGTGCCGGTCTTCATGGCGGTCTCCTTCGTCTTCTTCCACATCCCGGCGCTGGATGCCTATCTGTCGGATCGTTATGGCGCCGAATTCGACGCCTATGCGGCCCGGACGAAAAAATTCATGCCGTTTGTCTATTGAAGCCTTGCGGAAGACCTGCGAAGTCGCGCGGTAACCGGACCGTCACCGGTATTTGCCATGGATCCTGTCGTAGGTTCCGTCGTCACGCAGTTCAGCCAGAGCTTCGTTGAACAGCGTAAGAAGGCCGGCCGAATCCGGGTGTTTCCTTGAAAAGCACAGGTGATAGTCCCAGGTTTCCGTTTCCAGGAAATTGAACCGGTCCGTCATGCCGAGCTGCATGATCTGAAATTCGGAGGCTTTTTTGCCTGTGTACAGAAAATCGAACCGGCCGAGCGCCAACATCTGGAAACCGGCGACTTCCGAACGCACTTCGATCGGTTTCGCCCCGAGTTCAACCAGCTTGGTGAACGATGCGTAGCCGGATATGGAGGCAACGCTGTGACCGACGACATCTGCCAGTTTCGAAATGTCGGGCAGCACAAAGTCCCGCCGGAAAAAAAGACCATAGGTGTCCTGGCTGATGGGGGCGCTGAAGAGATAGGTATTCAACCGCTCGGCATTCTTGGCACAGGACAGCAGCGCAGGTGACAGGCCGTTGGCGGTGTCGCTGAGCGCTCGCGTCCACGGGACGTAAACGATCGCTGCAACCAGCCCCTTGCGGGCAAAGGCCTCAACCACGACCTCATGATCGAAGCCATGGAGCCCATTCACCGGTTCGCTCATTTCGAAAGGCGGATAATGGACCGCCAAGACACGCACCGTCTGACCGGGTTCCATCGCAGAACCCGGACGAGGGCAGAACAGGAATGCCAGGCAAACCAGGAATGCGGTGATCGGTAACCCTTGCATGGACGCAGACCCGCGACGGTGATTGAGAACAACAGCTTCCCTCCGAACCTATCAAGAAATCCGAGAATTTTCATTGATGCTGTCGGGAGGATCCCGGCCCCCGAGTTATCACTCCTGGCTAGATCATCAGAGCCCAGACCGTCGCTGCCAGCATGGCAACCGCCATGGCGATGGTGATGGACCGCATCAGCGGACCGTTTCCGATCAACGCGAGAATGGAAACCCCGACCAGCGCCCAGAGCGAATGGAACACCAGGCCGCCGAGCAGGAAACCGGCAGCAAGGATGATTGCGTTCTCGTTGATGCCGAGGCCGTTGCCGGCAAAGAAGGTCGAAAAGGCCACCAGGTTCATTGCCCAGGTTTTCGGGCTGAGCGGATGGATCAGCAGGCCTTCCCAAAAGCTCGGCAGGGCGACCTCGCCCTTGGGCTTGACGGTCAGCGAAACGATCCGCCAGGCGAGGTAGGTCATATAGGCCATGCTCAGAACCTTGAAGAGCGTGACGACCGGACCGCCCCCGGCCATGACATGCCCGAGGCCGTAGGCAACGCTCAAGGCCAGCGGCAGGTATCCGACTTGCGCGGCAACGATCACCGGCAAGGCCGACCGGTAGCCGGAAGCAGCGCCAATGGCCAGAAAGGTCAGGTTCCCCGGGCCGGGCGTTCCCGTCATGACGATGACGAAGACGGCAAAAGCCAGAAACGTGGCGGTGTCCATGGAATGTCTCCAGACAATATGTCAGATTACTCGCTACATTCGATGCAATCGATACAATGCGTGAAAACACTAAATGTCTTGAGAAATTGTATCGGTCAATGATAACATTGTCCTTATGACAATGTGGATCCCGAACATCGAGGCCGTGCAGGGTCCGATTTATCTTGCCATTGCCGATGCGCTGGAAGCGGACATCAAGTCCGGCACGCTGGCGCAGGGCGACCGCCTGCCGCCGCAGCGCGAACTCGCCTACCAGCTCGGCATAACGCTCGGCACCGTGACCCGGGCCTACGGCGAAGCCGAACGGCGCCGGCTGGTGAAGGGGGAAACCGGTCGGGGGACCTATGTCGCCTCCGAAACCCCGCAGGTCTCTCCTCTTGTCCCGAAGGAAGGCGAGCCTGAAGCCGTGGATCTGGCCCGCAATTTCGCCTATCCCCATCTGAACCCGAGCCTGTCCGAAGGGCTTGTGCGCATGGCAAGGACAGCCGGTATCGATCGGCTGAACGGTTTCGTGCCTTCCGAAGGTCTGAAGACCCACCGGGAGACCGGCGTGCTGGTCTTCAAGGATTACGGCCTTGAGGCCGATCCGGACCGTGTTGCGGTCACCTGCGGTGCTCAGCACGGCATTCAGGTCACCTGTCAGGCGCTGTTCCGGGCCGGTGATGCCATTGCCGTCGACCGCTTCACCTACCCTTCCATCTTTTCCTCGCTGGAAAGCCTAGGTCTGAAACCCGTGCCCCTGCCCGCCCTGCGCCGCTCCGACGGCGGCTTCGGTGCCATGGCGCCCGATGCGCTTGCCCGCGCCGCTGAGACCCATGGTATCAGGGGTGTTTTCCTGATGCCGAACATGCAGAACCCGACCACCCACACCATGTCGCTCGAGGAGCGCGAAAACATTGTCGAGGTTGCCCGGGCGCACGATCTGAAGATCGTCGAGGATGATCCCTACACCCCCTTCCTGCCGGAAACCCTGCCCGCCTTCGGTGCGCTGGCCCCGGAGCGCACGGCTTCGATCGCCAGTATCTCGAAGGTCTGCTCGCCGGGAAGCCGGATCGGCTTTGTTCACGTGCCAGCGTCTTTCGGCGACAGCATCCGCAACAAGATCGGCGAAAGCACCTGGATGGCCTCGCCGATCACCGCCGAGCTGATCGCCGGCTGGGTGCGCGAAGGCTATCTCTTCAAGGCCCTGCGTCTGAAACGGCGGGCCAACCGGGAACGGTTCCTGAGCGCGCAGAAGATCCTCGCCCCCTATTTCCTGCAAGGCGATCCCAGCAAGGTTTTCGGCTGGCTGCGCCTGCCCGGCCCGGTCGATCCGGATCTGCTCCAGGCAGCCCTCGGACATCAGGGCGTGTCGGTGCTTTCCTCCCGTTATTTCCAGGTCAGGGACCAGGCCCCTGCCCCTTACCTGCGTCTCACTTTCGGCTCGGAGGAGTCCGACGAACGGTTCTGCTGGGCCCTGGAGCGGATCAAGGCGACCATCGACCAATTGGCCGAATTGCCCGACCTGACACGTCCGGTAGGATAGGCCCGATGACAGGGACAAGCCGTCTGGACCGGACGTCTCCTGCCCTGTTGCGATTTTGACATCGGGCCTGATCCGGTCAATAAGCGCCACAACAAGGCAGCTGGACCGGGCGCGCAGCATCGGCCGCAACGAGGTGGCATGGCTTTCTGGGCAAAAAAGAACGGCAACGAAAAGGCACCCGTCTGCGATCCGGACGCGGCGCCCTATGCGGTGTTCGAGGGCGTCGGCCTTGCCATCGGCAAGCGCCGCATTCTGAAGGGCCTGTCCCTGACCTTGAGCGAGGACCGTGTCGGTGTCATCGGTCTGAACGGTTCGGGCAAAAGCTCCTTCGTCAGGCTGCTCAATGGGCTCAGGGCTCCGGATACCGGCGCGTTGACCCTTTTCGGGGCATCTTTCGACAAGGCTGAACCCGAATTGCCGCGCCATGTCGGGTTCGTGTTCCAGAACCCGGACCATCAGGCGATCTTTCCGACGGTCGAGGAAGAAATCGCATTCGGCCTGACGCAGCTTGGCGCGGACAAGGTGGAAAGCCGGACCCGCGCCTTGGCCTTTCTGGAGCGTCATGGCTGTGCGCATCTGGCCGGCTCGCCCTTCGCCGAACTTTCCGAAGGCCAGAAACAGCTCATTTGCATTCTCGCGGTCCTTGTCATGGAGCCGCGTCTGCTGGTTCTGGATGAACCCATGACAAGCCTGGATGCGCTTGCTTCCGGCCGGATCCACGACATGATCCTGTCGTTGCCCCAGAAGATCGTCATGGTCAGCCACGATCTCAGCCATTTCAGCGGTTTCGACCGGCTTCTCTGGCTGGAGGGCGGCCGCCTGCGCATGGACGGCAAGCCGCACGAAGTGATCGCGGCCTATTCGGACGACATCGACCGCCGGCTGGGCGGCAGACCGGAGCTGGCGGCGCTGTGATCTCGATTTATCTTCAGGGCGACACCTGGGCCCACAGACTTCCCGCCGGCCTCAAGCTGCTGACCGTGGCTGTCGGCAGCCTGCTGCTCTTCCGGGTGACGTCTCTCCTGGTCTTCCTGCCCTGTCTCCTCGCGGTGCTCGGCGCTTATGCCTCGCTCGGGCGGGACGGCTTGCGGCAATTGAAACTTCTGCGCGGCCTGACCGTGTTTCTCGCCTTCATCCTGGTCCTGCACTGGTACTCGGGTACGACCGCCGAAGGCATTGCCGTGGCCCTGCGCCTGATCGTTCTCTTCCTGGCGGCCAATTTCGTCTCCATCACCACGCGCATGGACGACATGCTGGAAGCCGTCACCCCGCTCTTCAAACCGTTGGAATGGGTGGGTATGTCCCCCAAGAAACCGGCCCTGGGGGTCGCGCTGGTGCTGCGGTTCGCACCGCATCTGATGCAGGTCTTCTCCATGTTGCGTGAAGCCTGGCAGGCGCGCACGGGAAAGAAAACCTCCTGGCGCCTGATCGCCCCTTTCGCCATTCAGTCCCTGCGCATGTCGGACAATGTCGCCGAAGCGCTCAAGGCACGCGGCGGCTCGGAGGGCCTGTCAAGGTAACCATAAAAACAACCGGATATTGCTGGCAACGTCTCGGGTTTTGCGCTATCCGGCCTGCACATGACGCCACGTCGCCCCGGAGGCGGACCAGAAGTCGGTAGGACGGCGCGGCGATAAGGATCAGAAGAAAAGGTGGGAACAGATGACTGATCGCTCTCTCGTACATATTGCATTCTACGCGGCGCTTATTGCGGCTCTGGGTTTGATCCCGCCGGTTGCCATTCCTTTCATGGGAGGCGTGCCGATCACCGCGCAGACGCTTGGCGTCATGCTGGCGGGCGTCATGCTCGGCCCGGTTCGCGGCGGGCTCGCCGTGCTCCTGTTCCTGTTCCTGGTCGCGCTCGGCGCACCGTTCCTGTCTGGTGGCCGTGGTGGTCTGGGCGTTTTTCAGACCGCGTCGGTCGGCTTTCTGATCGGCTGGCCGGTCGGGGCTTTTGTGGCCGGCTGGATCATGCGCGCCACCGGCGAAATGAACATTCTGCTTTCCGCCGCCATTGCCGGGGTCATCGGCGGAATTCTGGTCGTCTACGCCTTCGGCATTCCGGGTGTTGCCATCATGGCCAACATCTCCCTGGCGAAAGCGGCAGCCGGCAGCGCAGTCTACATCCCGGGCGATCTGATCAAGGTGGCCGTTACCGCCGTCGTCGTCCAGACAGTCGCTCGCGGTCTGCCGGGCGCGCTGCTGTCGCGCGCCTGATGCACGCGTAGCCGGTGACAGCGCTCCATGGCCTACATCGGCGACCGGCTTGAGGTCTTTGCCGGAACAACGCCGGACCGGACTGCGCTTGCATGCGGCCCGGTCCGGCTGAGCTGGCGGGACCTGATCGAAACAATCGGGGTGGCGGAAACCCAAATCCGCCGCCGCACTTCTTTCGGGGCGCGCATTGCCCTTCTCCTGAAGAACCCGGCGGAGTTGATCATCTGCTTTTTCGCCTGCGCGCGTTCAGGCCGGATCGCGGTGGTTCTGGACCCGGAGTGGCCCGAGGCCCGCAAGCAGGCAACCCTGGATACAATCAGCGCCGGTCTGCTGATCGACGACGCGCGTTTTTCCGCATTCAAAAGCTCTGCCGTCACCGCCCCGGTCGATGCCGGGGTTGCCGAAGACCCGGCTCCCGGCGAGGACGATCTCTTTTATGCAGGGTTCACCTCCGGAACGAGCGGAACGCCGAAGGGCTATGTGCGCACGCACGGCTCCTGGCTTGAAAGTTTCGCTCTTTCCGAACGGGAATTCGGCGCCTCCGGGGCAAACCGTGTCGTGCTGGCGGGTCAGCTCAATCATTCTCTTCATCTTTATGGCGCTGTCTGCGGGCTGGCCTGCGGGCAGGAAGTTGTGCTTCTGCCCCGCTTCGAACCTCGTGCTGTGTTGGCCGAGCTTGAAGGCGCGAGCGACGGTGCGGTCCTCTATGCCACCCCCACGCAACTTCACTACCTAGCGGAAGCCGCGAGGCGCAGCGGACCGGTCGTTGCTGTTGCCCAGGTCTTTTCCAGCGGTGCCAAATGGGGTGGCGAAGACAGGAACGCGCTCGCGCGGGTCTTCCCGAAAGCGCAGCTGATCGAATTCTATGGCGCGTCGGAGGCGAGTTTCATCACGGTCGCCAGGCCGGATGAGAGTATTCCGGAAGGATCGGTCGGCCGGGCGGCCTCTGGCGTCGACATCCTGATCGGCAATCCGGACACACCCGCTCCGTCAGGTGAGCCTGGTCCCGTCTGGGTCAGGAGCGCGATGCTCTTTTCCGGTTATATCTGTGGTGCCAGCCCGTTGACCCGCTGGCAGGACGGCTGGCTGACCTTTGGCGATCACGGCTATCTGGATGCGGATGGCTTCCTGTTCCTGACAGGGCGCGAAAACCGGATGATCGTGACGTCCGGCCTCAATGTCTATCCGGAGGAAATCGAAGCGGCGCTCTGCGCGCATCCGGCCGTCGCAGTTGCTGTGGTTGTCGGGCTTTCCGACAGGGCGCGCGGCGAACGGCTGGAGGCCGCGGTTCAGTTGTCTTCTGATTTGCCGGAGGCGGAAGCCTTTCTTCAAAAACATTGCAAGGCCCTGCTCGGAACTGGAAAGGTGCCGAGACGGATCAAGGTGGTTGACCGTCTGCCGCTGACGGCGGGCGGTAAACCGGATATCCAGCGGATAACCAGCGACCTTTCTAAAGAAGCATGCAAGGAGGGGATGTGAGCGCAAAACGCCGGGCTGTCATTGTTGCCGCAAGACGAACGGCTGTCACGCCGCGGGGCGGCGCCCTCTCCCATCTTCAGGCCGATGAACTGGCAGCCCCGGTTCTGACACGGCTGATCCGGGATGCGGGCCTGACACCGGGCAATGTCGACCATGTGCTTCTGGGCAATGCGCTTTATGGCGGCGGTAATCCCGCGCGTCTGGCGGCCCTGAGAGCCGGTCTGCCACAATCCGTTCCCGCGCTCACCATCGATACGCAATGCTGTTCGGGTCTCGACGCCATTTTAATGGGCGCCCGGATGATCGAGGCAGGCGCCGCGGACTGCGTTCTGGCCGGCGGAACCGAAAGTTTCAGCCGGTCTCCGATCCGTATGCGCCGGCCGAGGACGACGGATGAGGACCCGGTCGCCTACGACCGCCCGCCGTTTGCACCGCCACCCTTCACGGATCCCGATCTGGCGGAAGCCGCCGCGGGCCTGGCGCAGCGGATGGGCATTTCCAGAAAACGCCAGTCGGACTTTGCGGTCCGCTCACACCACAGGGCACTGGCTGCAGAGAAAGCGACACAGGACAATCTGGTCTTTGTGGATGGCGGACCCGGGCGGGACAGTTTCACGAGAGCGCTTTCCGAGAAGGTTGCAGAACGGGCGCCTGTTCTGGCGGGAGTAGAGGAAACCGGCGTCACGGCGGCAACGATTGCCTGCGAGGCGGACGGGGCTGCTGCCGTATTGTTGCTCGCGGAAGATCACCCGGCTGCGCAAGCCGCGCCGGTTCTGCGCATTCTGGATGATGTGAGCTTGGGAGGCGATCCCGCCGATCCCGCCCTGGTACCCATCGCCGTGGCCAAAGCGCTCTTCTCCAAAGGGGGCATCGCTTCCAGGGACCTGGCAGTGGTGGAACTGATGGAAGCCTATGCGGTCCAGGCCATGGTGACGGCCGAAAGACTCGACCTTGATTTAGGCAGTCTCAATCCTCTGGGCGGCGCCCTTGCGCGGGGACATCCGATCGGTGCTTCGGGAGCGATTTTGGCGGTACAGCTGTTCGAACGGCTGATACGTCAGGAAACCCCTACGGAAGGTGCTCGTTCCATGGGTATGGCGTTGATTGCGGCAGCCGGCGGCCTTGGGTCAGGAGTGCTTGTAGAGGCAAGTGTGAACAAAGGCGGCTGAAAGATAAGTCTTTGTTTTAATGATATAAAATCTGCTGCTTGAATCTTTTTCCGGTTTTTTTGTTTTTTTTCGATTTTGGCAGTTGACGGGTGTGCTGGTGGTGCGTATAAACCGGTCCATCGACGGCGGCAACGTCGCTGGCGACAGGGTTTTGTGACCTTAATTCCAGAAAATTGGCACGATGAGGCCGGATCTGAAGGTTCGGTAGAGTGTTGTTTTCGCTTGAGAGTTTTGGCTGCGGGTCTGAAGAGGATTGGTCCTCTGTTCTTTGACAATTTGATATTTGAAGGAAGGGAA
>NZ_JBNKYW010000131.1:0-44894 GCF_050301095.1 Roseibium sp. | reverse complement strand
GGTGAAGATCTACGCCGCGGAGCCGGAACAGGCCGACGACGCCGCACGCAGCTTCAAGGCCGGTCACATCATCGCCGACGACGCGCCGGTGACGGTTGCCGACGGACTGAAGGTGCCGCTGAAGGAACTGACCTGGCACTTCGTCTCCAACCACGTCACCGACATCCTGACGGCGTCTGAACAGGAAATCATCGACGCGATGTACCTGATCTGGGCGCGCATGAAGATCGTGATGGAGCCCTCCTCGGCCGTACCGCTGGCCACCATCCTGAAAAACAAGGATGTCTTTGCGGGCAAGCGTGTCGGCGTGATCATCACCGGCGGCAACGTCGATCTCAACAAACTGCCCTGGAACGTCTGACAACCGGCCGAACGCCGGCAGAACGCTCCAGCCCCTTCTCATCGATCAACGACTTCGGCCTTCCCTCCTTGAAGGGAAAGCCGGTTGATCCGGCCCCAATTACAGCGATTTCGGGAGATTGACCCATGAACGCACAAACCGGTTTTGAAAAACTCGACGTCGGCTTCGACATTCCCGCCGTTCCCGGCATGGACGAAGCCGATATCCAGACCCCTTGCCTGGTGCTCGACCTGGATGCCCTGGAGCGCAACATCAAGAAGATGGGCGACTACGCCAAGGCCCACGGCATGCGCCACCGGGTGCACGGCAAGATGCACAAGTCCGTCGATGTCGCCAAGCTGCAGGAACGCCTGGGCGGCGCCGTCGGCGTGTGCTGCCAAAAGGTGAGCGAGGCGGAAGTCTTCGCCCGCGGCGGCATCAAGGACATTCTGGTTTCCAACCAGGTGCGCGACCCGAAGAAGATCGACCGTTTGGCACAGCTGCCGAAATACGGCTGCCGCACCATCGTCTGCGTCGATGACATCAACAACGTCGCCGACCTTTCCGCTGCCGCCGTCAAGCACGGCACGACGCTGGAAGTCTTCATCGAGATCGACTGCGGCGCCGGCCGCTGCGGTGTCACCACCACGGAAGACGTCGTTGCCATCGCCAAGGCAGTGGACGCTGCGGAAAACCTGAAGTTCACCGGCATCCAGGCCTACCAGGGCGCCATGCAGCACCTCGACAGCTATGAGGCGCGCAAGGAAAAACTCGACATCGCTATCGCCATGGTGAAGGACGCGGTCGAAGGCCTTAAGGCAGCCGGTCTCGAGCCGGAACTGGTGTCCGGCGGCGGCACGGGTTCCTACTATTTCGAATCCAACTCCGGCGTCTACAACGAACTGCAGTGCGGCTCCTATGCCTTCATGGATGCCGACTACGGCCGCATCCTGGACAAGGACGGCAAGCGCATCGACCAGGGCGAGTGGGAAAACTCCTTCTTCATTCTGACCCAGGTGATGAGCCACGCGAAAGCCGACAAGGCGATCTGCGACGCGGGCCTGAAAGCCCAGTCCGTCGACAGCGGCCTGCCGTTCATCTACGGCCGCGACGACGTGGAATACATCAAGTGCTCCGACGAGCACGGCGTCATCTCCGACCCGAACGGTGTGCTGAAGGTCGGCGAAAAGCTGAAGCTGGTTCCGGGCCACTGCGATCCGACCGCCAACGTTCACGACTGGTACGTCGGCGTGCGTAACGGCAAGGTCGAAACCGTCTGGCCGGTGTCGGCCCGCGGCAAGGCCTACTGATCCAAGGGCTTCCGCTTCGCTTGTCGTCCCCCCCGACGCGGTGAAGCGGAGACCCGGGACCGGGGAACCGGTGACTTTCGTCCATTCGCCCGGTCTTGAAAGTCGCAGGCGCTCCGGTCCCAGTCTGCTTTTGGCAGAACCGCGTGGACAGAGACACGAATTGAATGAAGTCCGGGCTCTCCGCGCAAGGCAAGCCCGGCATGGCAGGAGATACCGGACCAGGCTTGTCCGGAGGAGGGGAGCGCGGGTTTCGAAGGACTGGCGGTGAGCGCAGAAATCGCCGTCCGTCCTTCGGAACCCCGCTGCGCTCCCGGCCCCGACAAGGGCAAGCGCCGTTCTCCGGGCATATCATGGGTATTTCATGGGAGACCAAACATGATCATCGTTCCTGAAAAGGAAATTGCCGGACTGATCGGCAGGGCCGAGTCCTTCGAGGCGGTCGAAAACATCTTCGCCGCCATGTCGAGCGGCGCGGCCTACAACTTTCCGGTCATCCGCGAAGCCATCGGCCATGCGGACGCGCTTTACGGCTTCAAGTCCGGCTTCGACCGTTCGTCCCTGGCGCTCGGCCTGAAGTCCGGCGGCTACTGGCCCGGCAACGCGGCCAAGGGCCTGACCAACCACCAGTCGACCGTGGTGCTCTTCGATGCCGATACCGGCCAGGCCAAGGCGCTTGTCGGCGGCAACCTCCTGACCGCGCTCAGGACCGCGGCAGCCTCCGCCGTCTCCATCAAGCATCTGGCCCGCAAGGACGCCAAGGTGCTCGGCATGATCGGCGCGGGCCACCAGTCCGCCTTTCAGATGCGGGCGGCCGCCGAACAGCGGGACTTCGAAAAAGTGCTGGGCTGGAACCTTCATCCGGAGATGCTGTCGCGCCTGGAAGAAACCGCCGCCGAACTCGGCCTGCCTTATGAATCCGTCGACCTGGACCGGATGGGCGCGGAAGCCGACGTGATCATTTCGATCACCTCCAGCTTCGACCCGATCCTGATGGCGCATCAGGTGACGCCCGGCACCCATATCGCCTGCATGGGCACCGACACCAAGGGCAAGCAGGAAGTCGACGCCGAGCTTGTCGCGAGCGCGACCCTCTTCACCGACGAGGTCGAACAGTCCGCCACCATCGGCGAATGCCAGCATGCGGTTGCAAGGGGAATTGTCTCTAGGGACAATATAAATGAGATCGGCGCCGTGATTAATGCTACCCATCCCGGCAGGACCTCGGACGACGAAATCACGCTGTTCGACGGTACCGGCGTCGGCCTTCAGGATCTTGCGGTCGCTTCCGCGGCAGTGGATCTGGCCATCCGGAAGGGCGTCGCGATCGAAGTGGATTTCTAGACCCGGATCGTCAGGAATGCGGATTGTGATCAACGGGTTCGGCCGTATCGGCCGGACCGTTTTGCGTCAGGTGCTGAGCCTGCCCGAAACCGAGGCAATCGAAGTGGTGCGGATCAATGACATCGCACCACTGGAGACCTGCGCATATCTCTTCAAATACGACAGCGTGTTCGGCCCATGGCCAGGATCCGTTGAAGCCGGCGACGGGACCCTGACCGTAAACGGCCGCACCATTCCGTTTTCGGCACAGACAGACCTGTCGACCCTCGACCTTTCCGACACCGATGTCGTCATGGAATGCACCGGCAAGGCCGACACGCGCGAGATCGCCGAACGCGGCCTTCGGTCCGGAGCACGCAACGTGCTCATCTCCGGCCCCTCAGCCGCCGCCGACGTCACGCTGGTGTTGGGGGCGAACGAGGCCGAGCTCGGCAGCCACCGGATCGTCTCCAACGGCTCCTGCACCACCAACGCGCTCGCGCCCCTGCTGCGCGGTATCGACGACGCCATCGGCATCAAGAGCGGGCATATGACCACCATCCACTGCTACACCGGCAGCCAGCCGATGGTGGACGCCCCGCGCGGCCCGCTGGAGCGTAGCCGCGCCGGCGGCGTTTCCATGGTACCGACCACCACCAGCGCCACCAAGCTGGTCGGCAAGGTCCTGCCGCAACTCGCCGGAAAGGTCAGCGGCGCCGCGGTGCGCGTTCCTGCCATCAGCGTGTCCGCCGTCGATCTGACGCTGACCTTGTCAAAACCGGTCGAGACACCGTTCAACGACCGGCTCCAGCAAATCTTTTCCGGCAGCAAGCTGATCGGATTTGTCCGCGACCGCGTCGTTTCCACCGACATGCGTGCCCGCCCGGAATCGCTTGTGATCCACTTGCCCGAAACGCTCGAGGCAAACGATCACCAGGTGCGCATCTTCGGCTGGTACGACAACGAGTGGGGTTTCTCCGCGCGCATGATCGACATGGCTCGTCTGATGGCCGCGCGGTGAAGCAAAAGACTTTCGACGTGCTCGCCATCGTTCCGGAAAGGCCGCACATGCGGACCTCGGACTAAACGTCAAGATTCATCATCGTCATCCCGGCCAAGCGGAGCGCGAGCGGGACCGGTGAGGCACATGCTTTTGCCGTTTCCAGAACCTTGGTTCGGCGGCCCCGGCTCCCCGATCCTGCATCTTCGCTACGCTGCGTCCGGGATCGGGGAGCCGAGGGTGGCAATAAAAAAGGGCCGCTCGCGCGGCCCTTTCCCGTTTTGGCGTTTCGCTTGCGGCCTACGCCGTTTCCTCATGCGGCAGCGAGCCGTGGCCATGACCGGACATTCCGCCGGAGACCTCTTCCGTGGCTTCGTTGGAGAGTTCCTCCGGCAGCACCAGGTTGAGGACGATGGCGATCAGGGCCGCCGGCAGCAGGCCGCTGGTGAGCAGGATGCGTGCCGTGTCGCCCATGTGCTGCAAGGCGCCTGGTTCCTGCTGCAGACCGAGGCCGATGGAGAGCGAGACGGCGAAGATGACCATGTTGCGCCGGTTCCAGTTGACGTCCGACAGCATGGAAATGCCCGCAGCAACCACCATGCCGAACATCACGATCACACCGCCGCCGAGCACCTCGATGGGCACGGTGCGGATGACCGCGCCGACCTTCGGAATGAGGCCGCAGACGATCAGGAAGATCGCGCCGATGGTGACGACGTGCCGGCTCATGACGCCGGTCATGGCGATGAGGCCGACATTCTGGCTGAAGGAGGTGTTCGGGAAGCCGCCGAAGAAGCCGGCAGCCGCCGTACCGAGACCATCGGCATAGGTCGCACCGGCGATTTCCTTGTCGGTGGCCTCGCGCCCGGCCCCGCCCTTGGTGATGCCGGAGACGTCACCGACGGTCTCGACCGCGGAAACGAAGGCCATCAGGCTGAAACCTATAACAGCAGCAAAAGAGAACTCGAAGCCGTATTTGAACGGTTGCGGCAGGGCGAAGACGGCGGCCTTGTCCCAGGACCCGGCAATCGCACCGAAGGTCAGCATGCCGGTGGCCAGGGCGAAGATGTAACCCGCGAGCAGGCCGAGCAGGACTGCGGAGACCGACATCATGCCACGAGCGAAGAATTTCAGCCCCAGAGTGACGAGGATCACGACCAGTGCCGCCGACCAGTTGAGCAGCGAGCCGTATTCCGGTTTGCCGATGGCCGGCACACCGCCGGCGGCATATTGAATGCCGACCCTGACCAGCAACAGGCCGATCAAGGTGACCACAAGCCCTGTGACCAGAGGTGGCAGGGCAAAACGGATCTTGCCGATGACAAGACCGAGCGACGCGTGGAAGAAACCCCCAATGATCACGCCGCCAAAGAGCGCGGCGAGGCCGTCGACGCCCTTGCCGGCGACCAGCGGGATCATGATCGGCAGGAAGGCAAAGGACGTTCCCTGGACGATCGGCAGGGCCGCGCCCACCGGACCCAGCGTCAGCGTCTGCAGCAGCGTTGCCACACCGGCAAACACCATCGACATCTGGATCAGATACAAAAGCTCGGGGAAGTCTGGTGAATTCGAGCCGAAACCGAAGCCGGCGGCGGACGCCACGATGATGGCCGGTGTCACGTTGGACACGAACATGGCCAGCACGTGCTGAATGCCGAGCGGCACCGCCTTCATCAAAGGCGGCGTGTAATTGGGATCGCGCAGCTGCTCTGCCGTCCCGATCGACGAGTTATTCATGATTGCTCCTCTGAAGGTCATGGACGTCCCGCATCGTTTTCTGTGCGGTGATCGTCCGGGGAGTGGGGGCTAGTCCGTGCCGGCTGCCTCCACTGTCCATGGAGCGGAAAACCAATATTCCTCCAAATTGGTTCCCTCTCCAATACGGTCAACAACGGCGTAGCGCCCGGGTTTGCCGAGTGGCGCCAGAACGCCGTGCCAGGTGCCGCGATGCAGATTGATCGACTGGCCCGGCTGGCTGATGAATGCTTTGAGATTTACCGGCTCGCCGTCCCGGTCGTCGGCGACCACCACGATCATCGGCACGCCGTCCAGCGGAATGAAGGCCTGGCTGCCTTCCGGGTGCCGCTCGACCAGCTCCACGGCATAGGGCAGATGCCGGGCTTCGGCGTCAAAAAGGCTGATGCCGGCCTGTCCGCTGCCGAAGTCGAGCCTGGCCAGGTCGTGATAGCGACCGCATTTGCCCTGGTTTATGATCTTGTCAGGGGCACCTGCGATTTCGAGAACCTCGCCATAGGGGGCGAAGGCCTCGGCAGTCAGTGGTGATGGGGTCAGTTTACCGGTCACGGCAACAGATCCTGCAGCCTGTGCCGCGCAATGCGTTCTACCTGATAGCAGGCCTCAGTGAATTCGGTTTCCCGGTCGTTGCCGATACGCCGCTCGAAGGCCTCCAGGATCGACGCCTTGTTGTGATCCCGAACCGCGATGATGAACGGAAAGCCGTGTTTTTCGACATAGGCATTGTTCAGCGTCGTGAAGGTCTCACGTTCCTCGTCGGTCAGGAGATCCAGCCCCGCGCTTGCCTGCTCGTTGGTGCTTTCCGCCGTCAGGCGTCCGGCCAGGGCCAGTTTGCCCGCAAGGTCCGGGTGGGCCGTCAGCACGCCGAGGCGCTCTTCGTCGCTTGCGGAGCGGAACATACGGCAAAGCGCGTTGTGCACGCCCGCGGCACAGTCGTGCGCGGGGCCGAGTTCCAGCTCGAAGGCGCGCTCCGCGATCCACGGCGAATGCTCGAAGATGCTGCCGAAGGTTTGCACGAATTCTTCCCGGCCCATACGGCTCGGCTGCGGGCTGCGCTGCGGCGGATGTTTTTTCGCCCAGTGCTCGGCGATCTCGATCCGGCGCGGGCACCAGACACCGTCGTGCTTCTGGATGTGCTCTATGAATTTCTGCAGGGCGGCGATCTTGCCCGGACGGCCGACGAGACGGCAGTGCAGGCCGATCGTCATCATTTTCGGCGTGTCCGTTTCGCCTTCGGCATAAAGCACGTCAAAGGCGTTGCGCAGGTAGTTGTAAAAATCCTCGCCGTCGGTCCAGCCGGGCGCCGTGGCAAAGCGCATGTCGTTGGCTTCGAGTGTGTAGGGAATGATCAGCTGGTCGCGGCCATCAAAGTCGAGCCAGTAGGGCAGGTCGTCGTCATAGGTGTCGGAGATATAGTCGAAACCGCCTTCCTCGGCGACGAGGCGAACGGTGTTGGCGGAGCAGCGGCCAGTGTACCAGCCGCGCGGACGCGCACCGACGACTTCCGTGTGCAGGCGGACCGCTTCGGCAATCGCGGCTCGTTCCTCGTCTTCCGGCATGTCCTTGTGCTCGACCCACTTGAGGCCGTGGCTGGCGATTTCCCAGCCGGCGTCCTTCATGGCCTCGACCTGCTCCGGATTGCGGGCGAGCGCGCTGGCGACACCATAAATGGTCAGCGGAATACCGGTACGGGTGAACAGGCGATGCAGGCGCCAGAAGCCGGCCCTTGCACCATATTCATACATGGATTCCATGTTCCAGTGGCGCTGGCCGGGCCATTGGGCCGCGCCCGGAATGTCGGAGAGAAATGCCTCGGAAGCCGCATCGCCGTGAAGCACGCAGTTTTCGCCGCCTTCCTCGTAGTTCAGCACGAACTGGACGGCGACCCTGGCACCGTCCGGCCACTTGGGATCGGGGGCGTTGGGACCATAACCACGCAAGTTACGAGGATAGCGATTCAAGACGGACCTCCTGCAAATACCAGCGGGATTTGTTTATGATTGATCTGACCGTTGGCAATTGTCTTCTTATAAAGCAAAATAATGCAGATGACTTTCTCGGTTTTTTAGAAAGTGCTTTCTGATATCCGCAGGTGCCCTTCCGCACTGCGGAAAAGCATCATGCACCGGAAACGAATTGTTTGGGAGAGCCGCATGGCCGGATATCTGACGACACATGTGCTGGACACCGCCCAGGGCTGCCCGGGCGAAGGCATCAAGATCGATCTCTACGAGATCTCGGGCGACAGCCGCACCCACCTGCGCACGCTGGTGACCAACGACGACGGCCGTACCGACAGCCCGATTCTGCCCAAGGAAGACTTCAGGACCGGCACCTATGAACTGGTGTTCCATGTCGGCGCCTATTTCGACGCCGCCGGGATCGAATTGCCGGAACCGAAGTTCCTCGACACCGTGCCACTGCGCTTCGGCATGTCGGAAGACGCGCATTACCACGTACCCCTGCTGGTCTCGCCGTTCAGCTATTCGACGTATCGCGGAAGCTGACAAGAAACAGGCAGGACTTCTTCCTGCCTGAAGCGCTTCACCCATGCTTCGTTGGTGGCATCCGCCAGTCTGGCAACGCCCGGTGTCACACTTCCCGCCACCGTACCGTCCAGTCCCAGTGCCTCCAGCACATCCCGCAACAGGCCCTGAGGGTCCGCAGACAAGTCATCGTATGTGATCCTGAAAGGCTCGATGCCCTGGACTTCGAACCAGGTCTGCCAGTCCCGATCGAATGCCGTGAACCTTTCGCAGGTGGCTCGAATCTCGCCTTCGTCATAGACCGGTTCGGCAGGTGGAGCGAGACGCTCCAGTTCCGTTCCGTCCGGCGCCCGGTGCCACAGGCCGGTCTGCTCGGCTTTCACGTAAGAAACCGCCTGGGCGAGCTTGTCCGGCCGCGTCAGATGAATGAACAGGGTACGCCCGAAAACCGCCTCGAGCCGCTCCGGATCGCTTGAAACGTCCGGATGCAGAAGGCCGAGTTTTTCCATGAAGAAATCGAAGCTGTGCCGCTGCAAACGCAAGCCGAAGATGCCTGTGTTCCGGCTGCCTTTTTCCATCGCGGCCTGAAAGATCCGCTCAAGCGTCTCCCTCTCCTGCTCCGCTTCCCCATTGTCCAGGCCATAATATTCCAGCCAGGCCTGGAGCGACGGCTCATGAAAGTGTGAGCCCGGATTTCCGGAAATGCCCGTGGCCCCCAGCAGCTTGCACAGGAGCGTGCTGCCGCTGCGCGGAGACGTGCAGATGATGTAGGAATTGTATTTGGTCATCGAACACTTTTTTGAGCAAAATAATAGGGTCTGGTTCTACGGCGTGCTTGCGATCCACGGCAAGGTCTTCCCGGAGACAGCGTAGCGAAGATCCGGGATCAAGCACCCGGGTCCCGGCTCGCGCTTTGCTTGGCCGGGACAGCGAAATACAGCAGGTCCTCACTCACAGGTCTCAATCCCCCAGATCCTCCGCCGCGTCCTTCTTCATTATGATCTCGCGGTGCGGGTACGGAATGCCGATGTTGTTTTCCTTGAAGGTGTCCCAGAGCGCCAGCAGGACCTTGCCGCGGATGTTTGTCAGGCCTTGCTGCGGGTCGTGGATCCAGAAGCGGAGGACGAAATCGAGGGAACTGTCGCCGAAGCCCGTCAGCCAGCAGACCGGGCGCCGGTTTGCGTCCACCCGGCCGACCGTGGCGGCGGCGGCAATCGCCAGCTTGCTGACCTCATGCGGGTCGGCGTCGTAGGATACCCCGAAGTTGACGTCGAGCCGGACGAGGTCGTCGCTGAACGACCAGTTGATCACCCGGTGGGTGATGAAGTCCTCGTTCGGGATCAGGTACTCGCGGCCGTCGCGGGTGACGACGGAGACGAAACGGGCCCTCAGTTCCCGGATCCAGCCGAAGGTGCCTTCCAGCGAAATCGTGTCGCCCGGCTTGATCGACTTGTCGAGCAGGATGATGATGCCGGAGATGAAATTGGAGATCACCTTCTGCAGGCCGAAGCCGATCCCGAGGCCGATCGCACCGGAAAACAGCGTGAAGGCGGTCAGGTCGATGCCGACCGAGGACAGGGCAATGGTCGCGGCGATCAGTATGAGGCCGAATTTCGCCACCTTGCCGATCAGCACCCGAATCGACGGGGTGAGCTCGTCCGATTTCTGGACCTGTTCGTCGAAATAGCGGCCGAGCACCACGGCAACCCAGACGGTCGCAATCAGCAGCACCGCGGCTTTCAGAACGAGCAGCGCCGACAGGCGCATCTGCCCCAGCGGCAAGGCAAGGCTGTCGAGGAACGTCCCGGCCTCGTCGTCGAACCCCAGAATGACGAGTGCGACATAGGTCCAGGCCAGCCAGGTCAGCGTGCGGGCCGCAAGGCGGTTGCGGATGACCCGCGACAGAACGGCCACGAAGAGCCAGGCGAGCGACAGGGACAGGGCGACGGAAATGAAGTGGCTGCGGCTCGGCCAGGTCACACTGCGCATGATGGTGAGCGCGATGAAGAGAAACAGGCTGAAGAGGATCCATTCCACGCGCCGGAGCAGTGCCACCACCACCCGGAGCAGCCCCGGGTGGCCCTTGATTGCACGCGCCCGTTCCTCAAGCTGCGGCTCGATCCTCCAGCTGATGACCATCGCCAGCAGATAGAGCACGATAATGATGCCCGCCTGATAGAAGAACCAGGGCGCGGTCAGATAGCTGAGCAGCAATCTTGCCCAGGACTGGAATTCGGCGATGAAACCGTCGACATTCATCCGCAAGCTCCCGGCCGGAACCTCGGGCAAACTGCGCGGGTGCACAATCCGCCCGTTCCTTCAAGAACTTAACAATATTTCCGGCCAGGGGCCAAGGGCCCAGCTTCCCTCGGGGTCACTTCAACTTGAAGAGATGGCACTCTGAATGCTGCCGGAAAGCACCCGGAAAGCAGACTTCCATTCAACTCTCCACATACCACCTCATCCTGAGGAAGCGCGGAGCGCTGTCTCGAAAGATGGGCCAATTGCACCGGAGTTTGCCGCCATCCTTCGAGAAGGACCTGACGGTCCACCTCGGGATGAGGGTGTTGGTGTGGCTTTCGTGGCGATCGGTCACCCGACACGCTCGGGGCCGGAAAACGCCCTGTTTCCGGCCCCGTTCCAGTGAATTGCTTTTAATCGCAGGCGGCGGTGATGATGATCTCCACCTTCAGCCCGGGGCTCGCCAGCTTGGCTTCGCCGCAAGCCCGGGCCGGGGCGTGGCCGGCCGGGACCCAGGCGTCCCAAACCTCGTTCATCTCGGCGAAGTCCGACATGTCCGCCAGCCAGACGATGGCCTGCAGGATTTTCTCGCGTGAGGAGCCTGCCTTTTCCAGCAGCGCGTCGACGCGGGACAGGCAGTCCCGTGTCTGCTCTGCAACCGTGGCGCCGCTCCCCACCTGACCGCACAGATAGGCCGTGCCGTTGTGCTTGACGATCTTGCTCATGCGAGTTGCGGTGTCGATACGTTCGATCATTCGGCGGGTTCCTTTGCCTCGTCGTTGTTCAGACCGTCCTCCAGCGCCGCGAGTTCGCCCAGGGTTACGGGCTTGAGCGGCGGCCGGATGCGGTAATAGCCGGTGTCGTCATGGGTGCGCCCGTTTGCGGACGCAAGCAGTTCGGTAACCGTCAGGCCGCAATAGCGGCCCTGGCAGGGACCCATGCCGGAGCGGCCGAAGGCCTTGGTCTGGTTGGGGCCGAGGCAGCCGAGCCCGGCATAACGGCGAATGTCGCCGGCGGTAACCTCCTCGCAGCGGCAGACGATGGTCTCGTCGGCCGGCGCAAGTGCTTCGGAAAACGGCGGATAGGCGCGGTCGATAAAGGGGCGGGCCGCCAGTTCCCCGTCAAGCCTGCGCCGGAGCGGTGCGGCGGTGGCGTCCCTTTCGCCCATTGTTGCGGCCCCAAGATCGCGGGCGATCTCAAGGGCGGCCAGCTCACCGGCAAGTGCCGCGGCCACCGCGCCACCGATACCGGCACCATCCCCCGCAATAAAGACGTCCGCAATTGCCGTGCGGCCCCAGATGTCCTTTTCCGGCACGAAGCAATGCTGGCCGTCTGACCATCTGTGCGACACACCGATCGAGCGGGCGGTCTGCGTGTTGGGCACGACGCCGTGATGCAGCAGGACGGTTGCGCAGGCGAGGTGGTGGTGCCGTCCGTTCGCGTTGAAAACCAGTGCCTCGGCCTTGCCCTCCCCCTCAATGGCGATGCCGGTGGCGCCCTTGTAGCGCCGAACCCCGGCCTTGCGGAGCTCGGCGATCAGACTGAGCCCCTTGACCAGATATTTCCAGCCGCGCAGGGCGCCGCCGAAATGGGCCAGCGAGGCCCGCAGATCGCTGGAGGTCTGGGTTTCGACAAGCGCCAGCGGCGGCGTTCCGGCGCGCACCATCTGCGCAGCGACCAGATAGAGCAGCGGGCCGGTGCCTGCGAGTACCGCGTTTTCACAGACGAACCCGCTCTGCTTCAGAAGAATTTGCGCCGCGCCCGCCGTCATCACGCCAGGTAGCGTCCAGCCGGGAACCGGCATTGGCCGTTCCAGCGCGCCGGTGGCGATCAGCAGGCGCTTGCCGGTGGCGACCGACGCCTTGCCATCGACAGAGAACGCGACGCGCGTGCCCTCTTCGATCTGCCAGACGACGGCTCCCGCGATATGCCGGATCTTGGGATGCTCCAGTGCCCGGACGAGATCGAGCCCCTTGGTGAAATCGGGGCCGAGAATGCCGCCACGTGTCTTCGCGGCGCGCTCGACGTCCCGGTAGATCTGGCCGCCGGCCCGCTGCTGTTCGTCCAGCAGCAGCACGGACAGGCCCGCTTCGGCGGCCCGCCGGCTTGCAGCCATGCCCGCGGGGCCCGCCCCCAGGATGACAAGATCGGCTTCAAGCATCGCTTCCGCTCCCGGCGCCATGCATGGAAATCTCCATGCCGTCGCTCACTTCGCTCATGCAGGCCTGACGGGTCACGCCGTCGATCACGACCAGGCAATCGAAACAGGCGCCCATCATGCAGTAGGGATTGCGCGGCGCTCCGGAAACGGGCGTGACTCGTAGCGGCTGCACACCGGCGGCCAGAAGCTCGGCCGCCAGATTGCCGCCTTCGCGCAGTTCGAGCTCCTGCCCCGCGAAGCGGACGCGGACCAGCCGCCCGGCGGGCTTCAGGTCACGAAAGGTCGAAACGGTCTTCACTGAAAACCTCCAGATCCGGGGCGTCGTTGGTTGCTTCCAGCCAGTCGGGCAGAAAGCGTGCATGGGCGGCGGCCAGCGTGATGCCGCTGTGGCAGGTCACCAGAAAGGCACCGGGCATTTCACGGCTTTGCTGATAGACCGGCAGGCCGTCCGGCGAGAGCACCCTGAGCGCACCCCAGCTGCGCACAAGCTGCGCCTTGGCGAGGATCGGATAGGCGGCGACAGCCTCGGCTGCGAGGGTCGAAAGGCCTTTCGTCGTCACCTGATCGTTGTAGCCGACCTCTTCGTTGGTCGCGCCGATCTGGATGCCGCCTTCGTCCACCTGCCGCGCGATCAGCGACGGCCGGTTGAGAATCTTCGGCAGCTTTTCCGTGATCAGCACCTGGCCCCGCTGCGGGCGGACCTTTGCCTTGAAACCCATCTTCGGCCCGAGTTCGGCAGCGCCGAGCCCCGCGGCCAGGACGGTTCTGTCCGCCTCGATCTCCGTCCCGTCGCTGCAACGGACGCGGAAACAACCGTTTTGGCTGACCGCGTCCACCGTCCTGCCGTTCAGGACCCGGCCGCCCATGCGCCGGACATCGGCGGCAAGCGCCTTCAGGAGTTTCAGCGGATTGGCGTGCCCGTCCTGATGATGAAGGATGGCCCCGGCCACCTTCGGGCCGATTTCGGGTTCTTCACGGCGAATTTCGTTGTGACCCAGCACCTCGTAGGGGTAGTTCCCATCGAGTTTGGCTTTCAGGATCTCGTAGTTGGCGACAGTCTCTGCCAGCGTCTCGTCGGAGAAATGCAGGTCATAGCCGCCCTTCTGCTCAAGCGCCGGATCGAAACCGGTGTTGTTGCTGAGCTCGTCGGCAAACTCCTTCCAGGCCGCCGCCGAACGCTGAGACCAGCGGGCATAGGCCGGCTGTTTCATGCCCTTGGATTGCACCCAGACAAGGCCGAAGTTTCCGCGGCTGGCCCTGAAGCTGCCGTCGTCGCCGTCGATAACCGTCACCGACCGGCCCCGTTTCAAAAGGCCCCAGGCAACAGACAGGCCGACGACGCCTCCACCAATGATGGCGTAGTCCGATTCCATGACGAATTCCGAAGTTGGATTGGAACCGGGCGGCGGATCCCGCCGCCCGGGAAATCACAGCTTAGTTGAGTGCCTTGTCCAGGATGGACTGGCCCCATTCCTGACCGACATCCTTCAGCAGTTCCGGCCAGACCGCTTCGCGCACCGTGGTGGCCATGGCGGCAAGCTGTTCGTCCGTCAGCGACACGACCTTGGCGTCGAGTTCGTCCGTCAGGCGCTGTTCCCACTTGCCCTGATCTTCCTCGGCAACGACCCAGCGCGCGGCCTCGAATTCACCGGCAGCCTTCTTCAGGGCCGCCTGGTCGTCCTCATCGAGGTTCGCCAGAGCCTCGTTGGAGATGATCATGTACCAGACTTCGAAGTGCGTGTTGGCCGGGATGTAGGTCTTGGTCACGTCCCGGAAGGAGGCGTAGTAGCCTTCCGCGCCGGAGCCGATGACACCGTCGACCACGCCGACCTGAACGGCGGTGAAGGCTTCCGCGAAGGGGATCGGCGCCGGAATGTAGCCGAGCGCTTCACCGGTGAGCTGGAAGCTCTTGATGCCCGGAACGCGCACCTTGATGCCCTTGGCTTCGGTCGTGCCCGGCGCAACGGCGTCGCGGTTGAGCGAGATACCGCCGAAATAGACCGGATAGGCGGCCAGCATGGTGATGTCCTGCTTGGAATAGAGCTCGGCCATGGTGTCGTGGATCACGCCGCCGGGGCCGAAGATCTTGCGGGCTTCTTCCCAGTTGGAAGCCAGAAACGGAACGGTTGCGATCTGCATGCGGCGGTCCGTGCCGGTGGCTGCCGGCTGGGTGGCCATTTCGATGGCACCGACGGAGACGCGCTCCTGCACGGTGGTATAGTCGCCCAGCGCGGAGGCGGCGTAGATTTCGATGTTGACGTCGCCGCCGGTGGTTTCCTTGACGTTGTCGGCGAAGGCCTTCAACTCGACGTCGATGGTCGCGCCCTGCGGGCGGACGTGGCTCATCTTCAGGTCCGCTGCCTGGGCAAGGCCGGCAAGGCCGATAAAGGTGGCGACCGCGGTCGCTCCGAGCAGTTTCTTCATGGTGTTCCCCTTGGTAAGCATTTCAATTTCCTCCAGGTTTCGTTGCTGGCCTGCCCATCGCGGACCGGGCCGGGGTCAGTAGCCGAACAGGCTCGGCAGGTAGAGCGAGAGGTCGGACCAGAAGGAGGTCAGGAAGACCACCGGGACGTATCCGACCAGCACAAGGAACATCGCCGGCGGGATAACCTTGGTGACCTTCACCTTGCCGATGCGCGCGCCGAGATAGAGGATCGAGGCGTAGGGAGGCGTGACGCCGCCCATGGCCGTGTTGACCCCCATGATGGCCGCGAACTGCACCGGGTTGATGTCGATGGCCTGCATCAGCGGCAGCAGGAGCGGAGCGACCAGGATGATGGCGGTGGCGTCATTGACCACCATGCCGATCAGGAACAGCAGGATGTTGATCAGGATCAGCAGAACGATGCGGTTCTCGGTGATGCCGAAGATCGCGCCCACCAGCTTCTGCGGGATGCCTTCGTAGACGAACATCTGACCGAGGATCATGGAGAACAGGATCATCAGCATGATGGCGCCGACCGCCGTTGCCGCTTCCTTGCCGGCATGCAGGAAATTGTCGATGCGCAGGCCCTTGTAGATCAGGAAGCCGATCGGGATGGCGTAGATCACGGCAAGGGCAGCCGATTCCGTCGGCGTCATGATGCCGCCGTAGATGCCGCCGAGGATCATCACCGGCATCAGCAGCGCCGGGAAGGCGTAGATGCCGCGCTTCGTGACATCCCGGGAGAACTCGGAAAATGTCGGTTTTTCGTCCAGCACCAGGTTGAACTTGCGCGACATCCAGACGTTGACGGCCGCGAAGTTGAACATGATCAGGAGGCCGGGGCCGAGCGTTGCCAGGAAACAGGCGGCAATCGAAGTGTCGGTGACCCAACCGAACAGGATCATGCTGACGGACGGCGGGATGAGCAGGCCGAGGATCGACGAGTTGGCGATCAGGGCGGTTGCGTATTCCCGCGGATAGCCGCGCTTTTCCATTTCCGGAATGAGCAGCGGGCCGATGGCCGAAATGCCGGTGAGACCCGAGCCGGAAATCGCGCCGATGACGGCGCAGCTGACGGCGGCAACGACGCCGAGGCCGCCGCGCACATGGCCGATGAAGGAGTTCACGAACCGCAGGAGCGCCGCCGCGATGCCGCTTTCCGACATGATCGTGCCGGCCAGCACGAAAAGCGGAATGGCAAGCAGCGTCGGATTGCCGAGCTGCTGGAAGCCCCAGAGCACCATGCCCTTCATGGTGACGTCGCCGACGAAATACATCACCATCAGCGCGGTGCCGAAACACCAGGGCAGCGGCACGCCGAGGGTCAGGGTGACGACCAGGATACCGATGGCCAGAAGCGCGATCTCGATCATTTTGCGCCTCCGTTCGCGAGGCTGCGGACGTGTCCCAGAAGATAGGTGGCGGTGTAGGCCATCATCAGGACAAGCCCGACGACGAGCGCCACATCGGCATAGAATGTGGGAATGTAGAGCGTCGGGCTTTCCTTCCACACGCGCCATGCATAGCGGGTGTAGTCCCACGCCCAGGTCAGCAGCCAGATGCCGACGGCCAGCGAAATGATTTCACCGACGATGGCCAGTATGGTGTGCTGACGTTCCGTGGTCAGGAAAATCTCCAGCACGTTGGCGCGGATGTGCGTGTTTTCGCGCGAGGCGTTGACTGCGCCCAGAATGTAAAGCCACAGCGTTGGATACATGATCGTTTCTTCAAGCCCCATGACGGGGACCTGAAGGACGTAGCGCGTCACCACCTGAACAAACTGGCCAAGTGCAACGATGCAGATCAGAGCCGTCAGCAGGCACTGCGCAAACCGTTCCAAAGTCCATCCCCCCGTAAGTGGCGCCCAGGCAGGGCGCCGGCACAATTTCTAACGTTGCGGGAGTATGACGCTGGCCAACCCATAAGAGCAAATTCGAAATATTGCTAGTTTGATAAAGTGACTTTATAGTTTTGCCATGAACCTGTCCTTTCGTCAGTTGCAGACCTTTGTTGCGGTGATGCGCACCGGTTCCGTCTCCGAGGCGGGACGCTCACTGCACCGGACCCAACCGGCGATCAGCGCCATGATTGCGGGGCTTGAAAAGGAAATCGGCTTTCCGCTGTTCGAGCGGGAACGGGGACGGCTGATCCCCAAGCCGGAAGCCCATTTTTTCATGGAGGAAGCCGAGTTCCTGCTCGACCGGCTGACCCGCTCCACCCGTACCTTGCAGGAAATCGGCAACCTCCAGAAAGGCAGGCTCCGGGTGGCCTGCAATCCGGCGGCTTCCAGTTTTTTCATGCCGCGGGTCGTCGCCGGGTTTCTGAGAGACAGGCCGGAGATCGAAGCCTCGCTGATGATGCGGTCCTCGCCGGTCGTCACCGACTGGATCGCCTCGCAGCAGTATGACGTCGGTTTTGCCGAAACCCCCGAGCCGCGCCGGACCATCCGCTCCGAGGAATTCGAGTTTCCCTGCGTCTGTGCCCTGCCGAAGGGCGATCCGCTGGAAGAAAAACCGGTGATCACGCCGGAAGACCTCGACGGCAAGCCGATGGCCATGCTCTTCGACGAGCACAAGGTCAGCACCCAGACCCGGGCGGCGTTCGAGGAAACCGGCGCCCGCCTCAACCGGCGCTTTGAGCTCAGAACCTTCCTGCCGGCGCTGCAGCTCGTTGCCGAGGGGCTGGGCTACACGATCTGCGACGGTCTATCCGCCGTCAGCCACGAGCAGAGCTTCGGCAGTCAAAGCACCGTGGTCTTCAGACCTTTCGAGCCCGCCTGCGTGATCAGCATGTCCCTGATGCAGCCGGCCAACCGGCCGCTGTCCATGCTGGTGGAGGAATTCTCAAACGAACTCAGGAAGGAAATCCTGGACCTTCTGGAAACCGCGCGCAGCTTTTAACGTTAAAGCCAACGTGGTGGAAAACCGGACCGGAGACACAATCAGTGATCCTGCATCCGGCAGAAAGTCCGGCCATGAGTCCGGAAGTCAACCCGGCGGTTCTCCGCCCGATTGCACGCGCAACTGCCCCGCCAACAGGACGGCCAGAAGCGCAAGCAGCGCCAAGGCCGCGAAAGCAGTGCTCAAACCGGCCCATTGCGCAAGGAAGCCGACTGCGGGCGGCCCCAACAACATGCCGCCGTAGCTCAGGGTCGCGACACCCGCGATCGCCGGTCCGGGACGCATGACCGCATCGCTTGCTGCCCGCGAAAAGACCAGCGGCATGACAACCGCATAGCCGACACCGGCCAGCGCAAACCCTGCGAGCGCCACTGCAAATACATCCGTGCCGATCACCATCATCAGCCCGGCGAAAGCCGTCAATCCGCTCAGACGGGTCGTGACGACCGGCCCGAACCGTTCAACCAGGATGCCGCCGCAAAACCGGGTCAGCACCATCGTGGTGCTGAAGGCGGCGTAGCCGAGCGCTGCCTGCGCCTCCGTCGCGGAAACGACCGTATGCAGGAATACCGCGCTCCAGTCGGCCATCGCACCTTCGCCGATGGCAACGGAGAAGGCGATCAGGCCGACCAGGAGCAGAGCCCCCGACGGCAGTATCACAACCGGCCGCGATCCGGAGGCCCGGCTTGCGGGCGCAGACTTCGGCAGGACGGGAACCATGAGAAACAGAGCCGCGCCACCGCCAAAGACGGCAACCGCGCTGAAATGCGCAATCGGGCCGTAACCGAGTTTTACCGCCAGGAAACCGCTTGCCGCGCCCAAACCGGCGCCGAGGCTGAACAACGCGTGAAAGATCGACATGGTGCTGCGCCCGAGACGGGTCTCAACCCGCGCGCCCCAGCCGTTCATCGCAACATCCATGGCGCCGTGCAGGCCCCCGAAGACAAACAGGGCGGCTCCCAGCAGGATGGCATTCGGAGCCAGCGCCAGGCACAGAAGCGCCGGGCCGTATCCCCAGGCACAACGGACCGTGAGCCGGTCGGCGCCCCACCGCTCGGAAAGGCCGCCGGCGAAAGGAAAGGAAACGATGGCTCCTGCGGCCAGAGCCAGAAGCAGCAAGCCCAGCGCTCCGGGCGCCAGATCGAAGGTTTCCTTGAAAGCCGGAACCCGTGCCGCCCAGACCCCGAACAGCAGGCCGTTCAGGGCGAAGGCCGCCGCAACCGCCCGCCAGTCAGCGTCCGCCCACAGAGGCCGTTTCCGGATGTGATTTGCCACGGCGGTTTCAGACACGGATTACCTCCACACCCGCGTCCTGAAAGGCCTTCAGAAGCGTGGGCGCGCCATCCGTCACGAGACCGTCAATCTCCCCAAGCGCAAGCACACGGTGGCTTCCGAGCCTTTCCAGCTTGCCGGATGTGGCAACAACGACGGTGCGCGCGGCGGCCAGGGCCATCGACCGCTTGACGCCTGCCTCGGCAGCATTTTCCGCGCTCAAGCCAAATTCCGGCCAGAGGCCGCAGGCACCGAGAAAACAGAGATCGGCGGCAATTTCGCCCACCGCACGTTCGGCGTCTCCGCCTGTCGCCATCGCCGCTTCAGGGCACAGCGCGCCGCCGATCATCTGAACGCGCGCGCCCCGCGTGAGCGCGGCCAGCGCGACGGAGGGGGCGGGCGTTACGATCAATCCGCCAAATCCCTCGGGCAATCGGGCCGCGATGGCGTTCATTGTTGTCCCGGCATCGAGAAAGACCGTCGCGTCTCCGGGGATCAGCAGCACCGCCTTGTCGGCAAGCGGCTCGATGCCCGGATCGGGGGCGGCGGCCCGCACCGCATAAGGCGGCGAAGACTGCGGCACGGGAATCGCCCCGCCGCGCACACGTCGCACAAGGCCACGCTGCTCCAGCGCAATGAGATCGCGCCGGACGGTGTCGATCGATATGCCGAGTTCTTCCGCAAGTGTGGCCGCCACAAGCGGTGCCCCCAGATCAAGACGCTCTTGCAGAATGTTTTGGCGGGTTTGAGGATTGTTGAGATCAAGCATTGCCGCATTCTGCAGCATTTTGCAGCATTTTGCAGTTTATTGCAATATTCTGCGCAATGCTGCAATTCAGCCCGTTCGACAGCACGTGCTTTCACATCGCCGGCCGGCAGAATGCCGGCGCGGATCGCACAAGAACAGTTTCAATGCTGGATCTATCGCTAACGGACCGGGGTCTGACGAACGCCTAACGGCCCGGCATCGCCGCCAGCGACTTGTGAATGTGAGCCACCATGAAATCCAGGAAGAGGCGGACCTTCGGGTCCTGCCGCCTGCGGTGGGTGTAAAGGCAGGCCATCTGCACCGGAATGGGTGGTTCGTTCGCCAGAACCGGCACCAGCCTGCCCGAGGCCAGATAGTCGGCAACTTCGAAGACCGGTTTCAGGATGATGCCGTGGCCTTCCAGGGCCCAGCCCGTCAGGACGTCACCGTGGTCGGACTCGAACGGCCCGGTCACGGCAATCCGCTTGACGCCGTTTTCGGTCTGCAGCGGCCACTGGAATTCGGGTGCGCCCGGATAGCGCATGTTCAGGCAGTCGTGCTTGCCGGCTGCGAGATCCTCCGCAGCCTTCGGCATGCCCTTGCGGGCGACATAGTCCGGCGAGGCGCACAGGATGCGCTCGCAATCGGCGATCTTGCGGATCTTGAGTGTCGAATCCTCCGGCAGCCCCAGGAAGAAGGCGGCATCGAGCCCCTCGCCTGTCAGATCGACCTTGCGGTCCGACAGGCGCAGGCGGATGTCGATCAAGGGATTGGCCTGCTTGAACCCCGGAATGGCGGGCGCGATCAGGCGCTGGCCCATGCCGATCGGCGCGGCCACGAACAGGGTGCCGCGCGGAGAGCGGGTGACATTGCTGATTTCCGCTTCCGCCTCCTCCACTGCCTCGATGATCTTGGTTGCGCCGCGATAGAACAGATTGCCGTGTTCCGTCGGACTGAGCGCCCGCGTGGTGCGCTGGAACAGGCGCACGTTCAGATGCTCCTCCAACTGCGATACGCGCGAGGAGGCGACGGCGGAGGAGATCCTGAGGTCGCGGGCGGCAGCCGACATGTTGCCGAGCTCGTAGACACGCAGGAAAGTCCGGATATTCTCAAGGTAGGCCATCAGCTTATTGTTCCGATTTTTTTGAAACTGCTCGGCATTGCCATGAGATACCAGAAAATTAATGGATGGACTAGCATGCAGCCACGTTTTTTGGAGGAGATACCATGTACGACATAGCCATCATCGGAGAGTGGCTGGCCTTTGCCGTCCGGTGGCTGCACGTGATCACTGCGATGGCCTGGATCGGCTCATCCTTTTATTTCGTTGCGCTGGACCTTGGCCTGCGCAAGGTTCCGCATCTGCCCGTCGGCGCCCATGGCGAGGAATGGCAGGTGCACGGCGGCGGCTTCTACCACATCCAGAAATACCTGGTTGCGCCGGAAAACATGCCGGAGCATCTGGTGTGGTTCAAATGGGAAAGCTATTCGACGTGGCTGTCCGGCGCCGGACTTCTGATGCTGGTCTACTGGGGGGGCGGCGAGCTTTACCTGATCGACCCGGCGAAGGCCGACCTTTCCCTGTGGCAGGGGGTCCTGATTTCCGCCGGCTCGCTGACCATCGGCTGGATCGTCTACGACCGGCTGTGCAAGTCGCCGCTCGGCGAAAGCCCCACGGTGCTGATGGTGCTCCTTTTCGTGCTGCTGGTCGCCATGGGTTACGGCTACAACGAGATCTTCACCGGCCGGGCCACCATGCTGCATCTCGGGGCCTTCACGGCAACGATCATGACCGCGAACGTGTTCTTCATCATCATCCCGAACCAGAAGATCGTGGTGGCGGACCTGAAGGCCGGTCGCACGCCGGACGCAAAATACGGCAAGATCGCCAAGCTGCGCTCCACCCACAACAACTACCTGACACTGCCGGTCGTCTTCCTGATGCTCTCCAACCACTATCCGCTGGCCTTCGCATCGGAATACAACTGGGTGATCGCCGCCCTCGTCTTCCTGATGGGCGTGACCATCCGGCACTACTTCAATACCAGGCATGCCGGCACCGGCAACCCGACCTGGACCTGGCTGGTGACCGCGATCCTGTTCGTGCTGATCATGCAGATCTCCATGGCACCGATGTGGACGAAGAACACGCTCGAGGTGTCCGAGGCCCAGCCCCTGACGCCGACCCAGCAGGTGTTCGCCAGCGCGGAGGGGTTCGAGGACGTGGTCAACATCATTCCGGGCCGCTGCGGCATGTGCCACGCCCGCGAACCCTTCTATGAAGGCATCTACCACGCGCCGAAGGGCATTCTTCTTGAAACGGAAGCCGACGTGGTGAAGACCGCCAAGCAGATCTACCTGCAGTCCGGCCTCACCCACGCCATGCCGCCGGCCAACGTCTCCTTCATGGAAGAGGGCGAACGGCAGAAGATCGTGGAGTGGTACGAGAACGCCAGGGGAAAACTGCCCTTCGGCGGGGCGATCCAGTAACTGGCCACATTGACTGAACAAGGCGTTTCCTGGAAACGGGGAACGCCTTTTTTTGTTATGTGGCCGCTCCCGCCCTTCCCCAAGGCGCTCAGATTTCCCCGTTCCTGGCAGCCCTGAAGGCGGCGGCAATCCCCGGATCGTCTTCGGAGCGGGTGCGGGGAAGGTGGTCGTCGAATTTGACCCAGGGCAGCTGGGATTCGACGCCGAAATGAAACTCCAGCGTGACCTGTTCCGGATGATCGAGCGTCCCGATGGGTACCCAGACTACCTCTGGGCCTGACGGGTCCCCTTTTTCCTCACGAAAATCGTTGAGCGTGACCAGGTAGCGATCCCAGATTGGGCTGCCGCATTCGGAGCAAAATCCGCGTTCTTTTATGGCGTGGGGTTCGCGAAACATCTTGGGCGCACCTTTTGTGAATTGCAGGGTCGCCACGGAAAATCCAACCAGTGCAAAATACGGTCCGCCGGTCCATTTCTGACATCGCCTGCAATGACAAATTCCCGCCGACACCGGGTCTTCATCGCAACCGTATCTGATTGCACCACACAGGCACCCACCGGTCCACTTCATTTGAGCCTCCGCCATTGTTGTGCTCGAGGATCACCGGCCCAGAGTATCACATTGGGTGGGATCCCGGATCGGCGTTCGGCTGCGCCTCACTTTTCCGGAATGACGAGGCTTCTCAGCCGCCCACATCCGCGTGCTTGATCACAAAGTCAACGAAATGCCGGATCTTGGGATCCTGCAACTGGCGGTGGGGGTAGAGGCAGCCGAAGATGGTCGGTGGCGGCGGGGTCTCGGGCAGAACCTCGACCAGCCGTCCCTGTTGCAGGTACCCGGCGACGTCGAAGCGCGGCTTGTTGACGATGCCGTGGCCTGCCAGCGCCCAGTCGGTCAGGACGTCGCCGTGGTCGGTATCGAACTTGCCGGAGACCTGCAGCTTGCGCGGACCGTCCGGCGTTTGCAGCACCCAGAAGTATTCCGGCGAACGCGGGAAGCGCAGCAGCAGGCAGTTGTGGTCTTCGCTGAGGAGATCGTCGGGCGTTTCCGGCGTTCCATGTTTCTTCAGGTAGTCCGGCGCGGCGCATAAAACACGCGGACAATCGGCGATCTTGCGGAGCTTGAGGTTGGAATCCGGCGGCGTGCCTATGAAAAAGGCGAGATCCAGTCCGTCGGACATGAGATCGACCTTGCGGTCCGACAAGCGCAGATGCACCTCCGTTGCCGGATAGTGTTCGACGAACTTCGGCACCAGCGGCGCGATGATCCGCCGCCCGGCCCCGAGCGGAGCGGTGACGCGGATGACACCGTGGGGCGTGTCGGAATAACTCGCCACCGCCGTCTCGGCTTCCTCGATCGACGCCAGCGCCTTGACCGCATAATCATAGAAGACCTTGCCGACCTCGGTCGGCGTCAGCGAGCGCGTGGTCCTGTTAAAAAGACGGACCCCCAGGTGCTTTTCAAGCTCCTTGATGCGCTTGCTGGCGACAGCAGGCGTCAATCTGAGGTCCCGACCGCCGGAGGTGATGCTGCCCAGCTCGACCACCCGCGTGAAGACCCTCAGGCTTTCCAGATAGGACATGTCACGCCTTTCCTCCGATGAATTTTCGCGTGAAATCGCCGTGGCTTACGCCGGTCCGGCCAGCTTAGCACTTCCGAAGCGTTTGTTGCAGTTTTGCATGGCTTTCACGCGTCGATTTTCAATGATCTGTTGAAAGAATTTCCGGAATCACCGGATTTTTCGCGCCAGTCCTCGTCAGTACGCTCAGTCAATGGGAAGAGACATGACCGAGGATGCGATGAACAACCGCAATGAAATCCGGTTTTTGCTGAACGGCGCGGAGGTCGCCGCCGGCGACGTGGCAGCCGACAGGACGCTGCTGGATTACCTGAGACTGGAACGCCGGCTGAAGGGCACCAAGGAAGGCTGCGCCGAGGGCGATTGCGGGGCCTGCACCGTGCTGGTCGGCCGGCTCGACGGCGGCGTGCTGAAGTACGAGACCGTCAACGCCTGCATCCGTTTCCTGGCATCGCTAGACGGTTGCCATGTTGTCACCATCGAGCACCTGAGGGGCGAGAACGGCGGCCTGCACCCGATCCAGCAGGCAATGGTCGATTTTCACGGCAGCCAGTGCGGTTTCTGCACCCCCGGTTTCGTCATGTCGCTCTATGCGCTGTGGATGGGCAATCCGGAGCCGACGGAACCGCAAGTCGAGACCGCCATCCAAGGCAATCTCTGCCGCTGCACCGGCTACCAGCCGATCATCGCAGCCGCCATGGCCGCCAACCGTTACGGCACGCCGGCAAACGACTTTCTGGAAGCCGAACGCGCCGAGATCACGCGCCGCCTGAGCGCCCTCAACGACGGCAAGCGCGTCGTCACCGGGCCGGAAGACAACCGGGCGATCATTCCGGCGGACGTCGACGATTTCGCCGCCGTGCTGGAAGAATTCCCGAATGCCACCATCGTCGCCGGATCGACCGATGTCGGCCTCTGGGTCACCAAGTTCATGCGCCCGATCGGCCCCGCCGTGTTCATCGGCAACCTGAGCGGCCTGAAGTCCATCGCACTGACGGACGACACGCTGGAGATCGGCGCATGCGTTACCTACACCGAAGCCCAGGACGCAATCCGGGAAGCCTTCCCGCACCTTGAAGCCTACTGGGACCGCATTGCCGGCCAGCAGGTTCGCAACATGGGCACCATCGGCGGCAACATCGCCAACGGCTCGCCCATCGGCGACACCCCGCCGGTGCTGATCGCGCTCGGTGCCGAGATCGTCCTGCGCAGGGGCGCGGAGCAACGCACCCTGCGGCTGGAAGACTTCTTCATCGAGTACGGCAAGCAGGACCGGCACAAAAGCGAATTCGTGGAAAGCATCATCATTCCGCGCGCCGCACCCGGCCAGCGCGATGCCGCCTACAAGATTTCCAAGCGCCGCGACGAGGACATCTCCTCCGTTGCCGCCGGCTTCTCCGTTACCGTCGAGAACGGCGTCATCACCGGCTGCCGCCTTGCCTTCGGCGGCATGGCCGGCACACCGAAGCGTGCGGCCGCAGCGGAAGCCGCGCTCACCGGGCAGCCCTGGAACCAGGCGGTCTTCACCGCCGCAGGCAAGGCGCTCGAAGCCGACTTCACCCCGCTGTCCGACTGGCGCGCCTCGGCGGACTACCGGACGAGCGTTGCCCGCAACCTGCTGCAGCGCTTTTTCCTCAGCCATGACGAGGCGACCGGCGAACCCGTCGACCTGATGACCGCGTGACAGTGAGGCAAATTCCATGAAACACGAACAGATCACTGAAGCCGGCAAGTCCATCCGCGGCGCGGTTCACACCGACCGCCGCCACGACAGCGCCGAAAAGCACGTCACCGGCCGCGCCGAATATTGCGACGACATTTCCGAGCCGGAAGGCACGCTGCACGCCTATCTCGGCGTCTCCACGGTCGCCCACGGTCTGATCAAGTCCACGGACTTTTCCGCCGTTCTGAGCGCCCCCGGCGTTGTCGATGTGCTGACCGCCAAGGATGTGCCCGGCTGCAACGACATCAGCCCGACGGGCCTGAAGGACGAGCCGGTCTTCCCGACCGAAAAGACCGAGTTCCACGGCCAGCCTCTCTTTGCCGTTGTCGCCGAAACGCGCGAGGCCGCCCGGCGCGCCGCCGAACTGGCGAAAATCGACTACGAGGTGCTGCCGCACGCACTCGATCCGATCAGCGCCATCGAGGCCGGCCATCCGCATGTCACCGCGCCGCTGAAGCTGGAACGGGGCGACGCGTCAACGGCGCTTGCCTCCGCTGAAAACCGCCTCAAGGGCCGGATCAGCATCGGCGGCCAGGACCACATGTACCTGGAAGGTCACATCGCCTTCGCCATTCCGGGCGAGGACGACGATGTCATCGTTCACTGCTCGACGCAGCATCCGAGCGAGGCGCAGCATATGGTCGCCCATGTGCTCGGCGTCCCCTCCAACGCGGTCACGGTCAACGTGCGCCGCATGGGCGGCGGCTTCGGCGGCAAGGAAAGCCAGATGAACCTCTTCTGCGCGGTTGCCGCCATCGCCGCCAAGAAGTGGAACCGTCCGGTCAAGATCCGCCCCGACCGCGACCAGGACATGACCGCCACCGGCAAACGCCACGACTTCGTCGTCGACTACGACGTCGCGTTCGACGGCGAAGGCCGCATCCAGGGTGTCGAGGGGTCCTTCGCGGCCCGCTGCGGCTACTCCTCGGATCTGTCGGGTCCCGTGACCGACCGCGCACTGTTTCACGCGGACAACGCCTATTTCTATCCGCACGTCCGGCTTGTCAGCCGGCCCATGAAGACAAACACCGTCTCCAATACCGCCTTCCGCGGTTTCGGCGGCCCGCAAGGGGTCGTCGCGGCCGAACGGATGATCGAAGAAATCGCCTATGCGCTCGGCAAGGACCCGCTGGAGATCCGCAAGGCAAACTTCTACGGCGATGCAACGGACGGACGGAACCTCACCCCCTACCATCAGGAGGTCGAGGACAACATCTTGCCGCGCTTGATCGGTGAACTGGAAGTCTCCTCTGACTACCAGGCCCGCCGCAAAGCGATCCTGGAGCACAATGCCCATTCCTCCATCATTAAAAGGGGCATTGCGCTGACGCCGGTCAAGTTCGGCATTTCTTTTACGGCCACCTGGTACAATCAGGCCGGCGCGCTGATCCATATCTATAATGACGGATCGATCCATCTGAACCACGGCGGCACCGAAATGGGCCAGGGCCTCAACACCAAGGTCGCCCAGGTTGTCGCCGACACGCTGCAGGTCGATTTTGAACGCATCAAGATCACCAGGACAACCACGGAAAAGGTTCCGAACACTTCGGCAACCGCCGCGTCCTCGGGCTCCGACCTCAACGGCATGGCCGCGCTCAATGCTGCCGAGCAGCTGAAGGAACGCCTCACCGCCTTTGCCGCGGAAAAGTGGAACGTGGCGCCGGAAGACGTGCGGTTCGCCAACAACCGGGTCGAGATCGGCGAGCAAAGCCTCTCTTTCGACGAACTGGCGCGCGAAGCCTATATGGCCCGCGTCCACCTGTCGGCGGCCGGCTTCTACAAGACGCCGAAGATCCATTGGGACCGCGCGGCCGGCAAGGGACGTCCGTTCTACTACTTCGCCTATGGAGCATCCTGTTCGGAAGTTTCCGTCGACACGCTGACCGGCGAATACCGCATCGAGCGTACCGACATCCTGCATGACGTCGGCCGGTCGCTGAACCCGATCCTCGACAAGGGCCAGGTGGAAGGCGCCTTCGTCCAGGGCATGGGCTGGCTGACCACCGAGGAACTGTGGTGGGACGATGCCGGCCGGCTGCGCACCCATGCGCCGTCCACCTACAAGATCCCGCTCGCCTCGGACCGTCCGCGTGTCTTCAACGTGAACCTGGCGGAATGGTCGGAAAACAAGGAACGGACCATCAAGCGCTCCAAGGCCGTCGGCGAGCCGCCCTTCATGCTCGGTATCTCCGTGTTCGAAGCGCTCTCCATGGCCGTCGCCAGCGTTGCCGACTACCGGGAATGCCCGCGCCTAGATGCTCCGGCGACACCCGAGCGTGTTCTGATGGCCGTCGAACGGCTGAAGACGGACGGCTGATGTCATGAGCGCGCTCGTCACCAACGCCAGCCAGTTCTTCGAAACGGGGCAACCGGTCATTCGCGTCGAACTGACGCGCGTGCGCGGATCGTCTCCGCGTGAAGCCGGCACGGAGATGTTCGTCACCGAAACGACGCTTTTCGGGACGATCGGCGGCGGGCAGCTCGAACACATCGCCATCACCCAGGCCCGCACCATGCTGGCCGAGGGCACGCTCAGCACCGATCTCGACCTGCCGCTCGGCCCCGAGATCGGCCAGTGCTGCGGCGGCCGGGTCGAGATGCGCCTGACAAGAATGAGCCGGAACGACCGCGCCGATGCGCTTTACCGCGTAAAGACCGAAAAGGCCGAAGAGCCCCATGTCTACATCATGGGCGCGGGCCACGTCGGCCGGGCGATTGCAGACCTTCTGCAGCACGCACCGGTCAACTGCGTTCTGGTGGACATGCGCGCGGAAGAACTGGCGCTGTGCACGGCGAATGTCGACAAGCGCCTCCGTGCCATTCCAGAAGTCGATATCTTCAGGGCGCCTCCGGGCAGCGCGTTCGTGGTCCTGACCCACGATCATGGCCTGGACTTCCTGCTGACCTCGGCCGCTCTCGAACTCGGCCATGCCGCCTATGTCGGCATGATCGGCTCGGCGACGAAACGCGCCAAGCTCAGGTCCTGGTGCGAGAGCCACTGCAACGGTCTGTCCATCGAGGACCTGACCTGCCCCATCGGGGCGACGGGAAGCCGCGACAAGCGCCCCGAGATCATCGCCGCTTTTGTGGCCGCCGAAGTCCTGACCGCCCTGACAACGGGCGCAAGGGCTGCCGGCGGCAAGGAGGAGGCTGTGCTGCTGCAAGCAGCACAGTAAACCATCGGCCGTCCCGCCGCACCGGGAGAAGAGGCGCGGACAAAGCCGTTTTTACCCTAGAAAGGAGACCCGACATGCGGGTTGGGAGGTACGAGTACAATTTGTTTTCGCGGGGGGACTTCAGCGCCTTTTGGGCCCTGTTTACCGATAACCTCGTGAACCTCATGGTTCTGGCGGGCATCTGCCAGTTCGTCTTCCAGATGCCGGCCGACATCGTCTACGGCCGGATCATTCCGGGAGCGGCCATCGCCATTCTCGCCGGCGTCGTTGTCTATGTGCTGCTGGCCAAACGCGCCGCGGCCCAGCACGGCCGCGAAGTGACCGCGATGCCCTACGGCATTTCCACGCCGGTCATGTTCGTCTATCTCTTCGGCGTGATCGGTCCGATCTACTGGTCGACCAACGACGCGGTTCTTGCCTGGCAGGTCGGCATCGGCGCCGGTTTCATGGGCGGGATCGTCGCCGGGCTCGGTGCCCTGATCGGCCCGTGGCTGAAGAAGGTCACCCCGCGCGCCGGCATGCTCGGCACGCTCTGCGGCATCGCACTGGTCTTCATCGGCACCGTGCCGCTGGCAACCGTATTCGAAAAGCCCTTCATCGGCTTTGCCTCGATGATCATCATCCTGTGGGGCCTGGTCGGACGTTTCCGTCTGCCGTTCAACATCCCGGCCGGACTGCTGGCCCTGATCGTCGGCACCGTGGTTGCTCTTGCAACGGGTGAATCCTCGATCAACTTCGACGGCCTGGGCATCTATGCACCGCTGCCCTATTTCGGCGACCTGATGGCCGGTATCCAGCACCTGTTCAACCACCCCGAACTGTTCCTGGTGCTCGTGCCGGTGCAGATCTACAACTTCATCGAAACGATGAACAACGTGGAGAGCGCGGAAGCCGCAGGCGACCACTACCCGGTCGCGACCTGCCAGATCACCGACGGTGTCGGCACCATGGTCGGCGCACTGTTCGGCTCGCCGTTCCCGACCACCGCCTATATCGGCCACCCGGCCTACAAGCGCATGGGCGCCCATTCCGGCTACGTGATCGGTGTCGGCGTGGTCATTCCGCTGGCAGCCTTCTTCGGCTTCCTGGCGTTCCTGTCCAGCCTGATCCCGGTTGCCGCCGCGGCTCCCGTCCTGGTCTTCGTGGCCCTCAGCCTCGTCACCAACACGGCGCATGCGGTCCGCACCGATCACATGGCTGCCGTCACCATCGCGATGATGCCGCATGTCTCCAGCTTCCTGGTGATCAAATGGGGCTCGCTGATGGGGGCGCTCGGCGCAACCGGGGCAACCGGCATGCTGGCCCTCGGAGACCCGCAGCTGACCGCCGCGCTGCTGCAGCAGGGTGCGCATTATGCCGGACACCTCGCCCTCAGCCAGGGGGCCATCCTGACCGGCCTGATCTGGGGCGCGGTCGTTGCCAGCGTCATCGACGGACGCTTCCGCAACGCCGGCGGTTTCACCTTCGCGGCCTTCGTGATGTCCTCGGTCGGGATCATCCACTCCGCCACGCTGCACTGGCCGGAATTCAGTGCCGTCAGCATGGGCTACCTGATCGCAGCTGCCTTCCTGTTCATCTACCCGATCTTCCACAAGGAAGTGGAAGGGCAGGAAAAGGACGAGAGTGCACCCGCCATCACCGGCGCCCAAGTAACCCCGGGCGAATAACCCGGACACCCTTGACCCCGGGGCGGAAATACCGCCCCGGGACTGTTTCGAACTGGATGACCTTCGATGAAATCTGATCGCTTGCTGCTGCGCGGCCGCCTGCTTTCCTTCAAGTCCGAGCCGCAATCTCCGGACGACGTCTCCGCCTACGACTACATCGAGGACGGCGCGCTTCTGATCGAAGACGGAATGATCATCAAACGTGGCACCTATTGCGACGTTGTCGCGGACGCAGGGGACGCGGAAATCGTCGACCACCGGCCCAAGCTTCTGACGGCCGGCTTCATCGACACCCATATCCATTTCCCCCAGGTGCAGATCGTCGCCTCCTGGGGCGCGCAGCTTCTCGACTGGCTGAACACCTACACCTTCCCGGAAGAGACCCGTTTCGTCGAGGAAAGCCACGCGGCCGCCATGGCCTGCCGCTTCTTCGACCTTTTGACCAACCACGGCACCACCACCTCCGTCGCCTATTGCTCGGTCCACAAGACCTCCGCGAATGCCTATTTCGAGGAAGCCGAACAGCGCAACATGCGGGTCATCGGCGGCAAGGTGATGATGGATCGCAACGCTCCCGACGGCCTCAGAGACACGCCGCAGAGCGGTTATGACGACAGCAAGGAGCTGATCGAAAAGTGGCACGGCCGGGGCCGCGCCCACTATGCGATCACCCCGCGCTTCGCAATCACCTCGACGCCTGAACAGATGGAAATGACCGGCGCACTGGTCAAAGAGCATCCGGACTGCTTCGTCCAGACGCATCTGTCGGAGAACAGGAACGAGATCGCCTTCACCCTGGAGCTTTATCCGGAGGCGCGCGACTATCTCGACGTCTATCAACGCTATGGCCTGCTCAGCGACAAAATGCTGCTCGGCCATTCGATCCACCTTGAGGACCGGGAGATCGGCGCACTTGCCGAAACCGGTTCACGGCCGGTGTTCTGCCCGACCTCGAACCTCTTCCTCGGCAGCGGCCTGTTCGACGATGCGGGCCTGAGGTCAAAGGGCATCGTCAACGCGATTGCCACGGATATCGGTGCCGGCACCAGCTACTCGATGCTGCAGACCCTGAACGAGGGCTACAAGATCCTCCAGCTTCAGGATCAGAAGCTCCACCCCTTGCGCGCGTTCCACTGGATCACCCGCGGCAACGCCGTGGCGCTTGGCCTGGAGGACAAGATCGGCACGCTGGATCCGGGCACGGAGGCCGACATCGTCGTCCTGGATTCCCGGGCAACCGATGCCATGGCCCTGCGCATGGAACGGGCGACCACACTCAGCGAGGAGCTGTTCGTATTGCAGATCCTGGGAGACGACCGGGCGATCGAGGAAGTTTATGTGGCGGGGCGCGCCCAGAAGGGCGGCTCCGGACAGCAGCGCTCCAACGAAGCTCAAACGGTCTCGGGCGTTCGCTCGGCGGCCTGACGCCGGCTCATTGGATCAAAACCGGCTGACGAGGCCGCCCGCCGGGCGGCCTCTTTGTTCATTCTGACCTTTGCCGATTGACTGCCGCCGCTCGAAACGCGGCGGCGGCCATCCGACCGGCGCTTTTCACCCTTTTTCACATTTCAGAGACGCAGAGGAAGTTCCGCGCCGCGACTCACCCCCGCAAACGCCCGAAAGCTGCCGGAAATTCCGCACCCGGGCTGGCCTCGCCTCCGCGCAACCAGAACATGTTCGGTAAAATCAACAACTTGCGCCGAATCATTTTTTGGAGGTGACCCCGACTTTCTCTGGATAAGACAAATTTTCAAACTACCCGAAAGTTTGCATTGCCTCAGCGGAAGCGCACCCCATGTTAAGTTATAGGGGTCGATTCCACGGGGTCGCCTAGAAATGGATGTTGAGCGATGGAGATCTACACACGGTTCGCCGAAGACTACAACAACAAGAACCTGGAAGAGCTTTCGATCCAGGATTACCTGCTGGGATGCAGGGATGATCCGCTGATGCGGGCGACCGCGGCCGAACGCATGATGGCCGCGATCGGAGAGCCGGAAATCATCGATACCAGCCAGGACCAGCGTCTTGGCCGGATATTCATGAACCGGACGATCAAGCGTTACGCTCCGTTCAAAAACCTGTTCGGAATGGAAACAACCATCGAACGGATTGTCGGGTTCTTCCGGCATGCCAGCCAGGGCCTGGAAGAACGCAAGCAGATCCTCTACCTGCTCGGGCCCGTCGGTGGCGGCAAATCGAGCATCGCCGAGATCCTCAAGAAGCTGATGGAACAGGAGCCGATCTATGTGCTCAAGGCCGGCGACCAGATCAGCCCCGTCTACGAATCCCCGCTCGGCCTGTTCAGTCCGGATCGCATGGGCGACCTGCTTGAGGACAAGTACAATGTCCCCAGGCGCCTGCTTACCGGCCTGATTTCTCCCTGGGCGGCCAAACGCCTGGACGAATTCGAAGGCGACATCTCCAAGTTCAGCATCGTCAAACTCTATCCGTCGCGTCTGCGGCAGATCGGCGTGACCAAGACGGAACCCGGCGACGAAAACAATCAGGACGTCTCCTCGCTGGTCGGCAAGCTCGACATCCGCAAACTCGAGGAATACAGCCAGAACGATCCGGACGCCTACAGCTACTCCGGTGCGCTCAACCGCACCACGCAGGGGCTGATGGAATTTGTCGAAATGTTCAAGGCACCGATCAAGGTGCTGCACCCGCTGCTGACGGCAACACAGGAAGGCTCTTATGTAGGCACCGAGAATATCGGCGCCCTGCCCTTCCAGGGCCTCATTCTGGCGCATTCGAACGAATCCGAGTGGTATCAGTTCAAGAACAACAAGAACAACGAGGCCTTTCTCGACCGCATCTCGGTGGTCAAGGTTCCCTACTGCCTCAGATGCTCGGAAGAAGCTGAAATCTACAAGAAGCTGCTCAGCCAGAGCGCGCTTGCCGAGGCGCCCTGCGCCCCGGAAACCCTGCCTCTGCTGGCGCGGTTCTCCGTCCTCACCCGGCTGCACGAGCACGAGAACTCGACGCTCTACTCCAAGCTTCGGGTCTATGACGGCGACATGCTGAAGGATGCCGATCCCAAGGCCAAGTCGCTGCAGGAATACCAGGACGCGGCAGGCGTCGACGAAGGCATGAACGGCATTTCCACCCGCTTTGCCTTCAAGGTGCTGTCGGAAACCTTCAACCACGATACGGAGGAAGTCTCCGCCGATCCGGTGCACCTGATGTATGTGCTGGAACAGGCCGTGCGGCGCGAGCAGTTCGACAAGGAAACCGAGGCCAGGTACCTCGACTTCCTGAAGACGGAACTGGCTCCGCATTACGCGGAGTTCATCGGCAACGAAATCCAGAAAGCCTATCTGGAATCCTATACCGACTACGGCCAGAACCTGTTCGACCGTTACATCGCCTATGCCGATGCCTGGATCGAGGAACAGGACTACAAGGATCCGGACACGGGACAGATCTTCGACCGGGACGTTCTGGAACAGGAACTGGAGAAGATCGAAAAACCGGCCGGCGTTGCCAACCCGCGGGACTTCCGCAACGAGGTGGTCAAGTTCGTGCTTCGTGCCCGGGCGGAAAACCACGGCCAGAACCCCGACTGGCGCCGTTACGAAAAACTGCGCCAGGTCATCGAGAAACGCATGTTCGGCAAGGTCGAGGAACTTCTGCCAGTCATCAGCTTCGGCGCCAAACGGGACAAGAAGACCGATGCCAAGCATCATGAGTTCGTCGAACGCATGACCGGGCATGGCTATACGAAGCGGCAGGTGCGGCGCCTGGTCGAGTGGTACATGCGCGTCAACAAGGCCGGCTAGACGCCAGGCCGTTCCGGAGACCGTGTGAGCCATGGCGCATTTCGTCGACCGCCGACTGAACCCGAAGGACAAGAGCCTGAGCAACCGGCGCAGGTTCCTGAAACGCGTGCGTTCGCAGATCAAGAAGGCGGTCGAGGATGCGGTGCGCGAGCGCGGCATCGCCGATGTCGACCGGGCCAAGAACGTTTCCGTACCGACGGAAGGGGTTGCCGAACCGTCATTCCGGCAGGCGAAGGAAGGCGGTAAGCGCGAGCGCGTCTTCACCGGCAACAAGACCTTCCAGACCGGCGACCGGATCCAGAAACCGCCCGGGGGCGGGGGCGGTGGGGCCGGCAAACAGGGCTCGCAGGACGGAGAAGGCGAGGACGATTTCCTGTTCGCGCTGTCGCGGGAGGAATTTCTCGACTTCTTTTTCGACGACCTGGAACTGCCAGATCTCGTCAAACAGAGCCTGAAGGAGATCACCCGGACCCGCCCCCACCGGGCCGGCTATTCGGTCACCGGTTCACCCGCCAACATCAACGTGGCCCGCACAATGCGCAACGCCTACGGCAGGCGCATCGGGCTGAAGCGCCCGAAGAACAAGGAAGCACAGGAGCTTCTCTACAGGATCTTCGTGCTGGAAAAAGTCGCTTCGCCGACGCAGGAACAGCGCGAGGAGCTGGCGGCCCTCCGGGCGAAATACGAGGAGGTCAAACGCCGGCGCAAGGTGATCGCCTATATCGATCCGCTGGATGTGCGCTTCAACTATTTCGAACAGCAGCCTGAACCGAACGCCAACGCGGTGATGTTCTGCCTGATGGATGTGTCTGCTTCCATGGGCGAACGCGAAAAGGACCTTGCGAAACGGTTCTTCATGCTGCTGCACCTGTTCCTGAGCAGCCGCTACGAGAAGACGGACATCGTCTTCATCCGCCACACCCACGATGCCTCCGAGGTGGATGAGGAAACCTTCTTCTATTCGCCCCAGACGGGCGGCACCGTGGTCAGCACGGCACTGGTGATGATGAAGGACGTTATCCAGGAACGCTATCCGCCCTCGGACTGGAACATCTATGCCGCCCAAGCATCGGACGGCGAGAATTTCAGCGGCGATTCCGCAAAATGCGCCAAGCTTCTGAACGAAGACCTGATGCGGGTCTGCCAGTATTTCGCCTATGTCGAGATTGTCGGCGAGGATGAAGCCCAGCTGATCAACAGCGAGGCGACCGGCATGGAGCTGTGGGAGTCCTATCGTCAGGTCGCCGAGATCTGGCCCAATTTCGCCCGCAAGCGCGTCTCCCGCAGAGCCGACATCTATCCCGTGTTCCGCGAGTTGTTCGCGCGCGATCCGGCAGGCAAGAGCCATGGCTAAATCCGCTGCAAAGTCCAAAATTCTGTTCGACCAGGCCGACTGGGATTTCGATACCCTGCGGCGGACCTTCGATGCGATCGAGGAGGTGGCGCGCAAGGATCTGGAACTGGACGTCTATCCCAACCAGATCGAGATCATCTCGTCGGAACAGATGCTCGACGCCTATTCCTCCATCGGCATGCCGCTGATGTATCATCACTGGTCCTTCGGAAAGCACTTCCTCGGGCATGAAAGGCTTTACCGCACCGGTGCACGGGGCCTCGCCTACGAGATCGTCATCAATTCGGACCCCTGCATCAGCTATTGCATGGAAGAAAACACCATGCCGCTGCAGGCACTGGTGATGGCCCATGCCGCGTTCGGCCACAACCACTTCTTCAAGTCCAACCACCTGTTCGAACAGTGGACCGACGCGGAAGGCATTCTGGATTATCTCGACTACGCCCGCCGTTTCATTTCGACCTGCGAGGAAAAGCACGGCATCGGAGAGGTGGAAGCCGTTCTCGACGCTGCCCACGCCCTGATGCCCTTCGGCGTCTTCCGGCACCGCCGTCCGAGGAAGCTTTCCTTGCGGGAGGCAGAGGAACAGCGCCAGGAACGTCTCGCTGCCGCCGAACAGAATGTCTACTACCTCTGGAAGACGCTGCCGACCCGTGCGGAAGACGTGAGGGAAACCGATGCGGCCCTTCTGGAACGCAAGCACAGGATGCAGCTTCCGGAGGAAAACCTGCTTTACTTCCTGGAGCAGTACAGCCCGGTCTTGAGATCCTGGCAGCGCGAGATCCTGCGGATCGTCCGCAACATCGCCCAGTATTTCTATCCGCAAAAACAGACCAAGGTGATGAACGAAGGCTGCGCGTGCTTCGTGCACTACTACATCCTGAACACACTCTACCAGCAAGGCCGCCTCACCGACGGCGCGATGCTGGAAATCCTGCACAGCCACACCAATGTGCTGACCCAGCCGGATTTCGACGATCCGCGCTTCAGCGGCATCAACCCCTATGCGCTCGGCTTCGCCATGATGCAGGACATCCGCCGGATCTGCGAGGAACCGGAAGAAGAGGACCGGGAATGGTTCCCCGACATCGCCGGCAAGGGCGACTGGCGGGCCGTGCTGAAACATGCCTGGGCCAACTATCGGGACGAGAGCTTCATACACCAGTTCCTCTCGCCGACGGTGATGCGCCGCTTCCGGATGTTCGCCATTTCCGATGAATCCAGGAATTCCTACTGCACCGTTTCCGGCATCCACGATACGCGCGGCTACCGGCACCTGCGGGACGTGCTGGCCCGCAATCACGACATCTCCTCGCAGGAACCGGAGATCCAGATCATCGATGCCGACCTGCTGGGCGACCGTTGCCTGCACCTTCAGGCGGTGCGCCGCGACGGCATTCCGCTCGACTCCTCCAGCCGGGACGCAACCGTCAAATATGTCGAGCGGCTGTGGGGCTACAAGGTCGAGATCGAGGAAGTGGACGCGCCGGGCTGAGCGGGCTCCGGCGGGGCTGGTCTTGATACCAACGCTCACAAACGCCAGACACCGCGCTTCCGGCCAGGCTGCAATTCCTTTTCGCCGTCATGCCGTGGCTCGACCATGCAACCATGTGCGTCTCCCCGATTGCCGTCCCGGCCGTGGCAAAACGGCAAGCCGGGATCCTGTAGCCACAGACTTCTGAAACAGCGCAAACGCCGGTGTTTACCAGGCCCCTGCCTGCACAGGGGCAGCGAATTGGTTTGGGGAAACCAGGTCCCTTTTCCGCGCTCTACCAACTTCCACGTCCCCTGAGAAACCGTGTGATTTCAGAATTTCACGGGCCTCGTGAAATTTTTGTTGATTTTTTCATTTCCCGGAATGAAATTATCAGCGAAATTTTCACGAGACGGATTCTTCGATGAACAGCAACAGCTTGGGCGAGGACATCCGGGCCCTCAGAACGGCCCGAAAAATGACCCTGGAGGAGCTGGCTTCGAAGCTCGGGCGGTCGGTCGGCTGGTTGTCGCAGGTGGAGCGGGACATCTCCACGCCGCGCATGTCGGACCTGAAGGAGATCGCAGACACCTTCGGTGTGCAGTTGTCGCTGTTCTTCGGCAATGCGGAAGCGCCCGAGAACGAAAAGGGCCGTATCGTGCGCGGGCCTGCGCGGCGGGTGATCGGCGAGCGCGATGCCGGGCTGGTGGAAACGCTGATATCGCCGGACCTTACCGACAGTTTCGAGATGATCCACTCGACCTTTCAGCCCGGTGCCCGCCGCGACAAGCCGATGGCCCGCCCGACGCAGGAAGTCGCCTATGTCATCTCCGGCAAGCTGGACATCTGGCTCAACGAGGAGCCGTTCACGGTCGAGGCGGGCGACAGTTTCCGCATTCGCGATGCGACCTACCGCTGGTCCAATCCCTATCCGGAACCTGCCGTCGCCATCTGGGTGATTTCTCCGCCTGTTTATTGACCCGTTTTCCAAGAGGAAATCCGCATGTCCGTTCCCTCTACAGCCCGTGTCGTCATCATCGGCGGTGGCATCGTCGGTGTCTCAACCCTCTACCATCTCGCCAAGGGTGGCTGGTCCGATTGCGTTCTGCTTGAAAAAAACGAGCTGACCGCGGGCTCCACCTGGCATGCGGCGGGCAACTGCCCGACCTTCTCCACCGGCTATGGCGTGATGAACATGCAGCGCTACGGGCTGGAGCTTTACCGGGGCCTCGCGGACGAAGTCGATTATCCCATCAACTATCATGTGACCGGCTCCCTGCGCCTCGCTCACAGCCACGAGCGGATGATGGAATTCGAACGCGTGGCGGGCCTGGCGCGGCACATGGGGCTTGAGATGGCCATGTGCACGCCGGATGAATTGCAACAGCATTATCCCTTCCTGGAACTGCACGATCTGGAAGGCGGCCTGTGGGACCCGCTCGACGGCGACATCGATCCGGCGCAAGTGACCCAGGCGCTGGCGAAGGGCGCGCGCACCAACGGCGCCAAGGTGATCCGCTTCACGCCCGCGACCGGCGTCAGCCGGGAAAACGGCGAATGGATCGTCCATACGGAAAAGGGCGACATCCGCTGCGAATATGTGGTCAATGCCGCCGGCTACTATGCCCCGAAGGTCGGCGAATGGTTCCTGCCCTTCGGAGGACGCCCGGTTCCGGCGGCGGTGATGAGCCACCAGTATTTCCTGACCGAACCCATTCCGGAAATCGCCGCCTGGAGCAAGGAGAACGGCCGCAAGCTGCCGCTGCTGCGCGACGTCGACACCTCCTATTATCTGCGCCAGGAAACGTCCGGCTTCAATCTCGGGCCTTACGAGCGCAACTGCCAGACGGCCTGGACACGGCCCGACGATCCGATGCCGGACGACTTCAGCTTCCAGCTCTATCCGGACGATCTCGACCGGCTGGAGTGGTACATCGAGGATGCCATGGCGCGTGTTCCCTTGCTTGGAACACAAGGGGTCAGCCGCAACATAAACGGGCCCATTCCCTATGCGCCCGACGGCATGCCGATGCTGGGGCCGATGCCGGGCGTTCCGAACGCTTTCGAGGCCCATTCCTTCACCTTCGGCATTGCCCAGGGGGGCGGCGCGGGCAAGATTGCGGCCGAATGGATCATGCACGGCTGCACCGAATGGGACATGTGGTCAGTCGATCCGCGCCGCTACACCGACTACACCGACAAGCAGTATTGCATCGACAAGGCCAGGGAAGTTTACGGCCACGAGTACGCCATTCATTTCCCGCATCACGTCTGGCCCGCGGGCCGCGACCGCAAGCTGTCGCCCAATCATGACAGGATCGTGGAACTCGGCGGTCAGATGGGCGCCTACAACGGCTGGGAGCGTGCCAACTGGTTCGCGGCACCCGGGGACGACACCTCCGAAGAAGGCACCCAGACCTGGAAACGGTCGGGTCCATGGGAAAAACGCGTGCGCGAGGAATGCGAAGCGGTGCGCGATGGCGTCGGCGTTCTCGACCTGCCGGGCTTCTCCCGCTTCTCGCTTACCGGAGACGGAGCAGCCGAGTGGCTGCGCGGCCGCATAGCCGGCGCCTTGCCGAAGGTGGGCCGGATGGCGCTGGCCTATTTCCCCGACGCGCGCGGACGCGTCTTGACGGAAATGTCCGTCCTGCGTCATGGCGAGGACGACTTCACCCTGATCACCGCCGCCGTTGCGCAGTGGCACGACTACGAGATTCTGAAACCTGCCCATGCGGAAGGACTGGCCTTGACAGACCGGACGGGCGAGATGACGACGTTGATCGTAACAGGGCCGGACTCGCGCGCTCTGTTCGAGAGCTTGGGCGATGCGGACCTGTCGCTCGGCTGGCTGACCCACCAGCAGGCCAATGTTGCAGGCAAGCCGGTCTTGCTTGTCCGGGTGTCCTTTGCCGGCGAACTGGGTTGGGAGATCCATGCAAGCTTCGAGGACATGCCGGCCATCTACGACGCCGTACTGGAGGCAGGCGCCAGACCCTTCGGCATGTATGCGCTGAATTCGCTGCGTATGGAAAAGGGATACCGGGCCTGGAAGGTGGATCTGTCCACCGACTACACGCTCCTGGAAAGCGGGCTTGAGCGCTTTGTCAGGTTCGACAAGCCGCAGGACTTCCCGGGCAAGGCCGCGCTTCTTTCCGAAAAACAGCAGGGCTCTGCCAAGGGGTTCGTGACCCTGATCGTCGAGGCTGAGGACTGCGATGCCCCCTATATGGCGAACATCCTGAAGGATGGCGAGATCGTCGGCGAAGTGATGTCGGGTGGCTGGGGCTACCGGATCGGCGCCTCCATCGCGCTCGGTCTCGTCCGCTCCGGCCTGACAGCCCCCGGCACCGAGCTGGAAGTTGAAATCTACGGCCGCCGCTGCAAGGCGGCTGTCCAGCCTGATCAACCTCTTTGGGATCCTGAAAACGCGCGGCTGCGGGCCTGACCGGATCACCCGGCACCCCGCATCCTGTCTGTCCTGTGATTGGAGACACATCCATGACCGTAAGTGAAGTGAAACAGCGTCGCCGCGCCGGAGGGCGCTCCGCCCGAACAGCCGCCCGTGCCCGGCCGCTGGACGAGGCTATCCGGCCTGTCCGGCCAGGCCTGCCCGGAGGGCAATACCGCCCCCTGAAGGAGGCAGACGTTCTGCGCATCCATGAGGCGGCCCTGACGGTTCTTGAAGAGATCGGCATGGGCTCGGCCACGGCCTCCGGGCGGATGTATCTGAGCGAGGCCGGCGCCGTCGAGGGCGAGGATGGCCGCATCCGTTTTCCCCGCGCGCTCGTGGAAGACATGCTGGCCAAGGCCGCCCGCAACATTACCCTCCATGCCCGCGATCCGCAGTTCGACCTGAACCTGTCGGGCACGAACGTGCATTACGGGACGGCAGGAGCGGCTGTTCATATCGTCGATCCCGAGACGGGCGACTACCGCAACCCGACCGCGCAGGATCTTTACGACGCGGCGCGGCTCGTTCAGCGGCTGGACAACATCCACTTCTTCCAGCGTCCGGTTGTCCTGCGCGAATACGAGGATCCGCGCGATCTTGACCTGAATACGGTCTATGCCGCCTGCGCGGGAACCACCAAACATGTCGGCGCGTCCTTCACCGAGGCGGCCAATGTCACCCAGAGCCTGGAACTGCTGCACATGATCGCTGGCGGCGAAGCCGCCTGGAGGGAGCGACCCTTCGTGTCGAATTCCAATTGCTTCGTGGTTCCGCCGCTGACCTTCGCGCAGGAAAGCTGCGAGGTCATGGAAACCTGCATCAGGGGCGGCATGCCCGTGCTGCTTTTGTCCGCCGGACAGGCCGGGGCGACAGCTCCCGCACCCATCGCCACCGCCGTGGTGCAGGCCGTGGCCGAGTGCCTGGCAGGTGTGGTCTACGTCAATGCGGTCAAGCCGGGGCATCCTGCGATCTTCGGCACGTGGCCCTTCGTCAGCGACCTGCGCACCGGAGCGATGTCCGGAGGCAGCGGCGAACAGGCGTTGCTCAGTTCCGCCTGCGCCCAGATGCATCAGTTCTATGGATTGCCGGGCGGGGCCGCCGCCGGTATCGCTGATTCCAAGCTTCCCGACATGCAGGCCGGCTGGGAACAGGGCATCAGCAACGTCATGGCGGGCCTCTCCGGTCTCAACATGGTCTATGAAGCCGCGGGCATGCACGCCTCGCTGCTGGGATTCTGCCTGGAATCTCTGGTGCTCGGCAACGATATGCTGGGCCAGGTGCTGCGCTGTGTACGCGGTGTCGACGTCAAGGACGAATATGTCGACATCGACGTGATCCGCTCGGTCGTGCTCGACGGCCCCGGCCACTATCTCGGCCATGACCAGACCCTGCAGCTGATGCAGAGCGAATATGTCTACCCCGATGTCGCCAACCGCTCGAGCCCTAAGGAATGGGAAGAGCTCGGCAGACCGCGCCTGCTGACAACCGCCGCCGACAGAATGCGGAGCATCCTGGCAGTGGATGGCCACACGATAGACGCGGCGACGGAAGCCGCCATACGGAAGGTTCTGCCGCTCGCGAATCTGGCCCGGCCGGGCAAGGCCTGAGCGCAATTTCAGAACAGGAACGAAAGGCCCCATCATGACCCCTCCCGCAAAGGCCCGCGTCGTCATTATCGGTGGCGGTGTCGTCGGCTGCTCGGTTGCCTATCACCTCGTCAAGAAAGGCTGGAACGACGTCGTTCTCCTGGAACGCAAGCAGCTGACATCAGGAACCACATGGCACGCGGCGGGGCTGATCGCCCAATTGCGCGCGACGGAAAACATGACCCGTCTCGCCAAATACAGCCAGGAGCTCTACGGCAACCTGGAGGCCGAAACGGGTGTAGCGACCGGCTTCCGGCGCTGCGGGTCGATCACCGTGGCCTTGAGCGAGGAGCGCAAGGAGGAAATCTTCCGTCAGGCCTCCATGGCGCGCGCCTTCGGCGTGGAAATCGAGGAAATCACACCGGAGGAGGTCAAGGCCCGCTACGAGCACCTGAACACGGCGGATGTCGTTGCCGGTGTCTACCTGCCGCTCGACGGCCAGGGCGATCCGGCGAACATTGCCCTGGCACTCGCCAAGGGCGCGCGGCAGGGCGGCGCAAAGGTGCTGGAGCGGGTGAAGGTGACCGGCCTTCGCAAGACAGGCCGCCGGGTAACGGGCGTCGACTGGCAATCAGAGGAAGGATCGGGAACCATCGACTGCGAGCATGTCGTCAACTGCGGCGGCATGTGGGGCCACGAACTCGGCAGAATGGCCGGGGTGAACGTGCCGCTGCACGCCTGCGAACATTTCTACATCGTGACGGAATACATTGCGGGGCTCGAACGGCTTCCGGTCCTCAGGGTCCCGGACGAATGCGCCTACTACAAGGAGGACGCCGGCAAGATCCTGCTCGGGGCCTTCGAGCCCAATGCCAAGCCCTGGGGGATGGCAGGCATTCCGGACGACTTCGAGTTCGATCAGCTTCCCGAGGACGTCGATCATTTCGAGCCGATCCTGGAGGCGGCCGTCAACCGGATGCCAATGCTGGCGGAGGTGGGCATCCACACCTTCTTCAACGGCCCGGAAAGCTTCACCCCGGACGATGCCTATCATCTCGGCCTTGCGCCTGAGATGGACAATGTCTGGGTGGCCGCCGGTTTCAATTCCATCGGCATCCAGTCTGCGGGCGGCGCCGGCATGGCTCTGTCGGAATGGATGGACAGCGGCGCCAAACCCTTCGATCTCGGCGACGTCGACATCTCCCGCATGCAACCCTTCCAGGGCAACCGGCATTACCTGTTCGAGCGGTCCAAGGAAACGCTCGGCCTGCTTTACGCCGATCACTTTCCCTACCGCCAGAAGGCAACCGCCAGAGGCGTGCGCCGCACACCGCTGCACGAGCATCTCAAGGCAAGAGGGGCCGTCTTCGGCGAACTCGCCGGCTGGGAGCGCGCCAACTGGTTCGCCGACGAGGGCCAGGAGCGGGGCTACCGTTATTCCTGGAAGCGCCAGAACTGGTTCGGGAACGCCGCCCGCGAACACATGGCGGTCCGCGAAAACGTCGGCCTGTACGACATGTCCTCATTCGGCAAGATCCGTGTCGAGGGTCCCGACGCGGAGGCCTTCCTGAACCATGTCGGCGGCGGCGATTTCTCGGTGCCGGTGGGCAGGATCGTCTATACCCAGTTTCTCAACGAGCGCGGCGGCATCGAGGCGGATGTGACCGTGACCCGGCTGTCGGAAACCGCCTATCTGATCGTCACACCCGCCGCCACGCGTCTTGCGGACGAAACCTGGCTGCGCCGGCATCTCGGCGACTACCGGACCGTGATCACCGACATGACGCCGGGCGAGGCGGTGCTGGCCGTCATGGGGCCGAACTCGCGCAAGCTGCTGCAGGCGGTCTCCCCCAACGACTTTTCCAACGAGGCCCACCCATTCGGCACCGCCCGCGACATCGAGATCGGCATGGCCCTCGCAAGGGCCCATCGGGTGACCTATGTGGGCGAACTCGGCTGGGAGATCTATGTCTCCACCGACATGGCCGCGCATGTGTTCGAGACCCTTGAGGCCGCCGGAGAGGAGCTGGGCGCGAAGCTTTGCGGCATGCACATGATGGACTCCTGCCGCATCGAAAAGGGTTTCCGCCATTTCGGTCACGACATCACCTGCGAGGATCATGTTCTGGAAGCCGGGCTCGGCTTTGCGGTCAAACACGGCAAGCCCACCTTCATCGGCCGAGACGCCGTTCTGCGCAAGCGCGAGGAAGGTCTGCGGAAACGCCTCGTGCAGTTCCGTCTGACGGATCCCGAGCCCCTGCTTTACCATGCCGAACCTATCCTGAGGGACGGCGAGGTCGTCGGTTTTCTGTCGAGCGGCAACTACGGGCACGCTCTCGGCGGCGCCGTCGGCCTTGGCTATGTTCCCTGCCCCGGCGAAACGCCGGAGCAGATGCTGGGTTCTTCTTACGAGCTCGAGATCGCCGGCACCCGCGTGAAAGCCGAAGCTTCGCTCAAGCCGATGTACGACCCCAAGTCTGAGCGGGTCAAGGCCTGACAAAACGGTGGCGCGAACGTTCCGTATCGGACGCCTATTTGTTGCGGCCCGGTGCGTTCCTGCTGTTGCCGCGCTGGCCATCGTTGAACTTTTCGCCGGCGTTACCGACGGCCTGACCGTTCCCCGGGTTGTTGGGAACTCCGGCATCGG
>NZ_JBNKYW010000130.1:0-53453 GCF_050301095.1 Roseibium sp. | reverse complement strand
CACCGTCTGCACCTTGTAGGCGTCCTCACCCGTCTCCGCATCCATCAGCGCATGAAACAGAAGCCCTGACTGAAGACCCGTCAAAGGCCAAACCGCCGAAAGAGAAGCGCCATAGCGACCGGTGAGAACATCCACATCCGCCTGGGAAACGGCGGCCAATGCGAAGTCCGATGGCGAACGGCCGCCTGCGCCTTGCCAGTCCGCATGTCCGGCCAGTCTTTGAAGGGCCTCTTCCCAGTGCCGCCTGAGAGCAGCCATGTCGCGTTCAGAAAAATGGCGCCCGGCAAATCCGAACTCGGTGTTCAGGCAATATCCGCCGGTGCCTTCGACGGCCTGGCAATCGATGGACAGCAGATGATCCAGCGGTGTCGCCGGGTCGAACCCTCCGCGCAAGCCGCCAAACTCCCCGGCCGCCCCCCAGGCTCCACCGGATCCGGCCTGAAAACGGCCGAGATAGTTGAAGGAGACTTGCGTTTTCTGCGCTTCCTTGAGCATGACGGCGGTTTCGTCATTCAGGTACCGCAGCACTCCATAGCCGATGCCGCGGTCCGGCACCTTGCGGGACTGGTCCTTGATCCTGGCAATCAGGCTCCTGAGGGCACGCTCCGGAATGTCTGAGATCCCGCCCGTGAAGCCGGCGGGTTCGAGCCGCATCGGATAGACACTCGTGAACCATCCTACGGTCCGGCTGAGATCGGCATTGTCAAGCGGCTCTCGGCCGTGCCCTTCCACATCGCAGATGATCCCGCGGAAAGGTCCGCCGGTCTTTGAAGACAGGAAAGCGTCCAGCGCCAGGGTCAGTGCCGACAGCAGAACATCCTGCGGCCCGCAATTGTAAAGTCCCGGCAGTCTGGTCAGGATCCGCGCCGTATCAACGGGACCAAGGACCGACTGGATCGATTTCCGGGTCCGGCAGGTATCGCGTTTTCGATCCGGACCGTCCGGAACGATGCAGGTGGTGCCGAACGACAGAACCTCCCGCCAGTAGTTGCATTCCGCCAGGCGAACCGGTGCCGTCGCGTTCTGCCGCAACAGCCCGCTCCAGACGGGAAAGCTCGTTGTTGCAGGCTCAAGTTCGATCGGCCGTCCTGCCGACCAATCGTCCCAGGCCGCGCGGAGATCGTCCGTCAGGATCCGCCAGGAGACACCGTCGACGACAAGGTGGTGGGCAACGAGCATGAGCAAGCCGGTCCCGGCCGCGCCCGCATCGAACCAGATGGCATTGAAGACCCGGCCATCGGCAATCGACAGGGACCTGACGGCTTGGGCATGCTCTGCTTCCAGCAGTTCTTCCAGGCTTTCCTCCTGCCCGGACGCCAGGAGGTCGACATGCTTGAAGCCGGGTGTTTCGGCCATTTCGGAGACAGGGGCAATCGACAGCTCCGAGAGCCCCCGGGAAGCGCGAGCCCGAAGCATTCCATGCCGGGCGACTGTTTTTGAAAGGGCGGCCTTCAGGAAATCGGCATCGGCACCGGCCGGAAGCGTCATGCAGACCGATTGGTAGAACCCGTCGACAGGCCCGCCGAGTTCTGCAAACCAGCGCAGGATGGGCGTCGGCAGAACCGTATCGGTCCCGGTACCTACCGGGCTGACGCCTTTCGTTCCCTCGATCGGCCGGATTGCGCGGGCAAGGTTCGTTACGCTCTTGTGATCGAAGATATCCTTCGGCGACGCCGAGAACCCCTTCCGCCGCAAAAGGCTGACCAGGCGGATCGCCGAAATACTGTCGCCTCCAAGGGCAAAGAAACTGTCGTTGCCAGCGGGCGGGGCAATCCCGAGCGTTTCGGCAAAAGCGGCCGACACAGCCTCTTCGACGGGCGTCAGCTCTGTAGACACAATCTCTCTGTGCGGGCGGCTTGGGGCCGGCAGGGCTTTCCTGTCGATCTTGCCGTTGGGAAGGCGCGGAAGATACGGCAGCAGGTCGATCTGCGCCGGAACCATGTAGTCCGGCAGCCGGCTGGCGCAATGTTGCCTCAGGCTGTCTGCAGACAAATCTTCGTTTTCGTGACCGATGACATAGGCAACAAGCCGCGATGCGCCCTGCCGGTCGCGATAGACGCTGACCAGGCATTGGGCAACCTCGTCCCGCTCCAGAAGCACGCGCTCGATTTCACCCGGCTCGATGCGGCGTCCGCGGACCTTGACCTGCGTGTCACTGCGGCCGAGAAAATGAAGGTTGCCATCTTCAGCCCGATAGACGCGATCTCCCGTCCGGTACATTCGCTGTCCAGCGCCTGCAAACGGATCGGCAACAAATCTGGACGCCGTCAGATCCGCGAGGTTCCGGTAACCGCGAGCAAGACCGATGCCGCCGATATAAAGCTCTCCGGCAACGCCGTTCACGACAGGCTGAAGCGCCTGGTCGAGAACATACAGACTGGAATTCCAGATAGGCAGGCCAACCGGCGCGATGTCGCCAATCAGATCACTCCGCAGAACATTGCTCATCGACCCGCAAACGGTTACCTCCGTCGGGCCATATGCATTGACAAGGCGGCAGCGCCCGGCCCATCTCCGCACTTCCGGTACACTGATGGCCTCACCCGCAGTCACCAGCACACAGCCCTCCGGCAGATCGCTTGTCGCCATGACACTCAGAAGGCTCGGCGACAATGTAATATGCGAGATGCTCTCGGTGTGCATGAAAGACTTCAAGGCAGCGGGATCGGTGAAGGCCTGCCTTGGCCAGATCACCAGGGCGGCACCGGAGACGAGTGCCGTGGCAATTTCCGAAAAAGCCGCGTCGAAACTGAAGGATGCAAATTGCGCGATGCGGGAATTCGCGGAAATCGCGAACCGCTCGATCTGGGCACAGGCCAGATTGGCAAGCCCCTGCCGTGTGACGACGACGCCCTTGGGTTTCCCTGTGGAGCCGGAGGTGTAGATGACATAGGCCGGATGGCGGGGGTCGATGGGCTGCCGCCGGTCCCTGTCCCGCGGTGCATCGGCGGGGGCTGCCGCCAGCTCCGCCGCGCTTTCCTTCGCGTCGAGCGGCAGAAGGTCCAGGCCCTGTAGCCCCTCTCTCAGTTCCGGCGCCATGCCGGTCACGGTCAGGACCAGTTTCGGCGCCGCATCCTCCAGCATCATCGCAATCCGGGCCGCCGGATAATCCGGGTCGAGCGGCAGATAGGCACCGCCGGTCTTCAGCACCGCCAGCAACGCCACCACCATCTGCGCAGATCTGGGCAAGGCAATCGCGACACGGTCCTCGGCGCCGATGCCCCGCTTGATCAGAACATGCGCCAGACGGTTCGCCCGCTCCTCAAGCTGCGCGTAGGTCAACCGCTCCGCGCCACCGGCCACGGCCTCCCGCTCGGCATGCTGCCCGGCAACGGCCGAGATCAGCTCCGTCAGATCGCCCTCCGGCAGATCGTGTCGCGTGGCATTCCAACGGTCCTGCACAGCCTCCCTTTGAGACGGTGCAAGTGTCTTCAGGGACCCCAGCGCCGCGTCCGGCCGGCACGCCATCTGGTCCAGCAGATGACAGAGCTGGCCAAGGAGGCTGCGGCCGAGCTCCGCACCAAGCCGATCCTCCCGGCAGTCCAGCCGCAGCAGAAGACGGTCGCCCGGCACCACCATCAGGCTGGCCGGATAATGGGTCCGGTCATGCACCTCCAGACCGCTGATCCCGAGGCCTTGTCCCGAGGCCCGGAAGGTCTCCTCGCTGAAGGGATAGTTCTCGAACACGACCAGCGTGTCGAAAAGGTCTCCCAGTCCCGCGGCGGCCTGGATCTCGGGAAGGCCGAGATGCTGATGGGGCAGAAGCGCAGCCTGCCGCGCCTGCAGCTCCCTGAGGAATTCGCCGACCGACGTTGCCGCAACCGGTCTGGCCCGCACCGGGACCGTGTTGATGAATAGGCCGGCCATGGTCTCGATGCCGGCAATCTCCGCAGGGCGGCCGGAGACGGTGGCGCCGAAGACGAGATCGTCCGTTCCGCAGACCCGGCCGAGCAATATCGCCCAGGCCCCCTGCAACACCGTGTTCAGCGTGATGTCGAGCTTGCGGGCAAGGCCCTCCAGCGACCGCGAGGCTTCCTCGCTCAGGAGTTCGTCGAAACGCAGGACCTCCCCGACCGCCTCCGCGCCCTCCGCAGACCGGCCGTAGACCGAGGCCGCCAGGCGTGTCGGCTCCTCCAGCCCGCCGAGCGCTTCCTGCCAGGCCGTGAGCGCGGCCGCCCGGTCCTGCTGCTGCAGCCAGCCGAGATAGCGGTCGAAAGGAACCACCGGCGGCAAGGTTCCCGCTCCGCCCGCTTCGTAGATCGCCTTCAGCTCCCGCATCAGCACCGGCAGCGACCAGCCGTCGAGCAGGATGTGATGATTGGTCAGAACCAGCCAGGACCGCTGGTTCGCCTGCCTCACAAGGCAGGCCCGCAGCAGCGGTCCGCGTGCGAGGTCAAACCGCTCCTCACGGTCTCCGGCCAGGAACCGCTTCAAGGCCGTCCCCGGGTCCACTGCAGTCTCCAGCTCCACCGTCCTGAACGGCAGCCCGATGTCCGACAGGATCACCTGGACCGGGTCCGTCACGCCGTCATGACAGAACACGGCCCTCAGCGGCGCGTGGCGGGCGGCAAGCGCCTCCAGGCTCACCTTCAGCCGCTCCGCATCCACCGGGCCGTCAAGCGCGACCACCGTCTGCACCTTGTAGGCGTCCTCACCCGTCTCCGCATCCATCAGCGCATGAAACAGAAGCCCTGACTGAAGACCCGTCAAAGGCCAAACCGCCGAAAGAGAAGCGCCATAGCGACGGCGAACATGCTCGAGATCCTGCTCGCTGATCCAGTCGGCCTTGAGAGCGGCCATGGCATCCGGCGCCTGCCGTTTCGCCGCGACAGTCGCGAGTTCTGCCGGCGTCTTGTTGTTGAAGACATCCGAGGCCGAGAAGACCAGGCCCGCCCGCCGCGCCCGGCTGACAAGCTGGATCGAGAGAATACTGTCGCCACCGAGGGCGAAAAAATTGTCGTCAGGACCGACGGCGGCAAGTCCGAGGACTTCGGCGAAAAGGCGGCTGATCTCGGTTTCGGTCCGGCCAACCGGTCCTCTGGCGCGCTCGCCGCGGATGTCGGGGGCCGCCAGGCGACCGAGATCCAGCTTGCCGTTTGTCGTGAATGGCAATGCGTCCAGGACCACAAAATGGGCCGGAACCATGAAGGCCGGAAGCGTGGAAGCCAGATCCGCGCGCAATCTTGTCAGATCCGGTGCGCCTGTACCTGTTCCGACAACATAGGCGACGAGCCTTTTGTCACCCGGCCGGTCTTCCCGGACGATGACCGCGCATTGACCGATATCCGCCTGCCGCCCGATCGCATTCTCGATTTCCTGGGGCTCTATGCGGAACCCGTTGATCTTGACCTGATGGTCGGCCCGGCCAACGAAGGTCAGCAGGCCATCGCTGCTCCAGCGCACCAGATCGCCGGTGCGGTACATCCTGCCGCCTGGAGGGCCAGCGGGATCGGCGACATACCGTTCGGCTGTGAGACCGGTGCGGCCGAGATAACCGGACGTGAGGCAATCGCCGCTCAGATAGAGTTCCCCCACCATACCGGTGCCCACCGGTTGCAAGCGTTCGTCCAGAATACGCACGCCGCAATTGTCTCGCGGCAACCCTATCGGGACCTTGTGTGCGCCTTCATCGAGCGAATGCATGGCATGCCAGGTCACGAACGTCGTGCCCTCCGCCGGGCCATACCCGTTGACGAACCTCGTTCCGGGCGACGCCGCGGTTGCCCGACGCAAGGCTTCCGCGGAAGCCGCTTCCCCACCGATCAGAACCGACTTAAGTGGCCTGAAAGCTTCCGGTTTTTCACCGGCGATTATGTTGAAGAGACGGGTCGTGATGCAGGCTGCAGTCACCCGGTGATCGTCGATGACACGTCCTATCTCCTCCGCATCCAGAAGGCCGGGCGGTGCCACGACAAGCTCCTGCCCCCGCATCAGGGGGGTCCAGATTTCATAGGTCGAGGCGTCGAAAGCATAGGGCGAATGCAGCAGCACACGTTCGTGCGAACCCTCCGGCCAGCAACCGTCGAGCGCCAGCGCCTGAATATTGCGGTGCGTGATCGCAATGCCCTTTGGCCGGCCGGTGGACCCGGAAGTGAACAGAACACAAGCAAACCAGCCGGCTTCGACGGTGGGCAGGGACCCGTTTTCGCCTGCCGAGCGGAGCGCGCCAAAGGCAACGCAGGAAACGCCACCCAATTCAATCGGATCCGTTGCGGCCCCGTCCGTCAGCACCAGGCAGGCCTGTGCGTCATCAATCAGTTGGCCGAGCCGCCTCGGCGGATCGCTCCTGTTGAGAGGAACATAGGCGCCACCCGCCTTCACAATTGAAAGCGTTGCGACCACAAGGTCGAATGAGCGTTCCATCAGAACGGCAACCCTGGAACCGGGCCGCACGCCACGGGCCAAAAGATTTCGTGCAACAAGATCCGATTGCGCATCCAGTTCGGCATAGGAAAGCGCAGAGGATCCGCTTGTGAGCGCCGTCCTTTCACCCTTCTCCTCGACCAACAGTTTGAACCGCTCCGGCAAGGACATATCAATCTCGGGCTTCGGGATCCGCGTTCCCTCGCTAAGACGGGCAAGACGTGCCAGTTCACCGCCGGAGACAACAGGCAGCTCGTCGATCCGGGTGTCCGGATTTGCCACCGCGGCCTGGAGCAGATCGACAAATCTCCGGGCGATGGTCTGCACAACCGGCCGGTCGAAGAGATCCGTCCGGTATTCGATCCGGCCCCGGACGCCACCAGCAGATCCATCCTCTGCCCGATGGACGGTCAGATCGAAGGAAAGATCGAATTTGGAGGCTGTGACGGGCACCTCCTCCGAGGCGCATTCCAGTCCCGACAGGTTCAGATCCGGATCACCCGCCATATCGAGCGCCAGTACGAGCTGGAAAAGCGGGTGAAAGGACAGGTCCCGGCGCGGCGAAAGCTCATCGACCACACGCTCGAAGGGCACGTCGCGCCGGCCATAGGCAGCAAGGTTCCGGGACCGCGTTGCAGTCAGCAATTCGCGGAACGTCGGCCGGCCGGCAATGTCATTCCGCAACGCCAGCATATTGACGAAAAGGCCGACGGTTTCTTCGAAAGACCTGTCGGGCCGCACGTCGACCGGCGTGCCGATGACAATGTCTTCCCCTGCCCCGATCCGGGTCATGGTCGCAGCCATTGCCGCCTGAAGCAGCATGAAGAGGCTGGATTGCGTCTCGGCGGCCAGGCGTTCGAGCTTGAGGTGAAGCGTACCCGGTATGTCGACGGCGACTCCCTCGCCTTTCCAGAAATTGTTTCTCCGCCGCCCCTCCGCACAGGGAAGATCGAGACAGTCCGGCGCACCGGCGAGTTCCGACCTGACGCCGGCAAGAAGGCTCGATATTTCCGTGTCCGCGGCCTGCTCAAGCCACCCGGCTTGCCAACAGGCGAAGTCGGCATATTGCCTGGCGGGTCTGCTCCAGACGGGTTTCCTGCCCTTGGATCGCGCCGCGAATGCGATTTCGAAATCGGCAAGCAGCGGACGCAAGGCGTTGCCGTCGATGGCAATGTGATGAACGGAGATTTGCATCAGATGATGCGTGGCCGGAGTATTCCCGGCTTCGGAAACGAAACAGATCCTGACAGGAAGATCGCAGGAAAGGTTGAACGGGATAGAAGACTGTCGATCCAGTTCATCCCGGACACGCGACGCGGGGGCAGTAATGGCCCGGAAGACATTATCCGCCGAAACCTTTGCCCGGATATCCTGAAAGGGGACACCGTCCTGCCCTTCCGGATAGGCGGTCCGCAGAATTTCATGTCTTTCGATGACATCGACCCAGGCTTGCCCGAGCACTGCAGGATCGACTTGACCTTTAAGCCGATAGCGATAGGCCAGCGTGTAGGACGTGTCGCCCGGATGAAGTCTGTTCAGGAACCAGAGGCGCTTTTGCGCCGAGGACAGCGGCAGTCTTTCCGGCCTCGGCAAGCCGGCGTTTTTCCTGTCCCGAGGCTTGGCTGTCGCGACCAGTCTCGCAAGCTCTGACGGTGTCGGCGCTTCAAAAACGTGGCGCGGCTCGACGTGAACGCCAAACTGGTCGCTCAATGTGTATGCGAGACGGGCGGCGAGCAGCGAATGTCCACCCAGATAAAAGAAATTGTCCCGCGCTGAAATCCCGCCGACGCTCAGAACCTCGGCATAGGCTTTGCAGATCATGCTTTCAAGAGCGGTTGCCGCTTCGCCCCGGGCGTCCTTCGCCGGAACCTCCGGGTCAGGCAGCGAGGACCGGTCCAGCTTGCCGTTCGGCGTCAGCGGCAGAGCGTCGAGCGAGACGATTGCGGAGGGCAGAAAGGCCGGGGGGAGTGATGCCGAGAGGGCATCATGCAGCTTTTGCGCATCCCTTGCGGCACCGGCCTGCCAGACGACATAGGCCACGAGGAAGATGTCGCCGTTTTTCCGGTGCTTCGATACCACGGCCGACTGTGCGACCTGCGGCATGCCGTCCAAGGCCGCTGCCACCTCGCCCGGCTCGACGCGGACACCGCGGATCTTCACCTGCTGGTCGGCGCGGCCCAGAAACTCAAAGCTACCGTCCGGCAACTTGCGTGCGACATCGCCCGTTCTGTAAAGAACCGAACCTGACGGCCCGAAAGGTGAAGCCACAAACCGTTCGGCGGTCTTGTCCGGCTGGCGATGATAGCCGAGCGCAAGACCCGTCCCGGCTAAATAGAGTTCACCAGCCTCTCCTTCTGCGACAGGCTGAAGCCGATCGTCCAGCAGGTAAACACAGGTTTCCCGGATGGGCTTGCCGATGGCGATCTTCCGGCCCAATTCGCACAGGGTCCATAAACTGTCGCCGGCAGCCTCCGAAGCACCGTAGAAATTGTAGAGACGGGCACCGGGAAGTCTTTCGCAGAATGTCTGCTGAAGGCTCGATGGCAGAGGTTCGCCGCTTGTCACCCAGGTCCGGCAACACTCCAGATCATCCAGACATCCGTCTTCGAGCAGACGCGCCAGGAGGCTCGGCACGACCGTCAGACGGCTAACCTGGAAATCTCCCACCGTTTGAGCCAACCGCCTCGGGTCGCCCGAAACATCTCCTTCCGCGATGACGACGGCACAACCATTTGTCAGCGCACCGAGAAGTTCCGTCGACCCGTCGATAAAGTTGAGCGAGGTCTTGAAAAGCGTGCGTTCGCCCGGCGCAAAGGGCAGGGCCTCTCCGATCCACAGCAGCCTGTTGGCGAGTGCGGCCTGGCGGCCGAGCACGCCCTTCGGGCGGCCGGTGGAACCGGATGTGTAAACCAGGTAAGCCGGATCGTCGACGCAAGGCGGACGCGTCAGGTCGCGCCCGGCAGGCAGGTCAACGGGCTGTCCGTCGATCTCACGGCAAAAGGTTCCCGTTTCCAGGTATACAGCGCGTTGCTCGAGTCCGGCTGCCGCCACGACGGCAGCAACCTTCCTCTCCCCCAGGATCAGGTCCGGTGAAGCGTCTTGCAGCATATTGATCAGGCGTTGCCGCGGATAGGCCGGATCGAGGGGCATGTAGCAGGCGCCCGCCTTGATAACGCCGAGCAGGCAGACAACGAGATCCGCTCCCGCCGAGCAGCCCAGTGCAACAATATGACCGGGACCGATACCACGGCGGATCAGATACCAGGCCACGCGGTTGGCCTTGCGGTCCAGCTCCTCGAACGTCAGGGTCGAAGCCGGCAGGACAAGTGCAGCCTGTTCTTTCCGCAGCTGAACCTGACGCGTGAACAGGTCCGTCACGAACCTGGTCCCGCCGGCATGCGATGCGCCCGACTGCAAATGGCCCGCCTCATTGGATAGGGGGCTGGAAGAGGCAGTCCGTGCCATCGCAGGCTGAGAAAGACACTCGCGGGATGCCATTCAGATCAACTCCGTCGAAGACTGGTCAACTCATCAGGTTACGGACCCAAGTCATTTCAGATGCCTCCGGCCGGCGCCGGAGGAAATTCACTTAAGCTTCACAGCCCAAGCCTTTGCCTGAGCGTCAACGGTTCCTGCGTCGCTCCTCTCACATGCCCTCGTTTACGGAGTATCGGCACGACGGAACGGGAAAACTCGTCAAAGCTTCCGGGGAAATGAGTCGGAGTAATCACGAACCCGTCGCACGCACCGGCAAGGAAATAGGCTTCCAGCTGGTCAGCCACCTGTTCCGGGGTTCCGACAAGACGCGGCGTTGACGTGCTTCTCGCCATCCGGACGGCAATTTCCTTCAGGCTCCAGCTCCGGTTCCGGTCTTCTTCCCGGATCCTGTCGAGCCAGGGAAATGCCGCGCCTCCGTCCACCGCCGCCTTGCCCGAAGATTTTCCCGCGGCCAGTTCCAGGACTTCCTCGATGGGAGTGTCCGGATCGCAACCGGTCGCATCGATCCCGAGCATTCCGGAGAGAAAGGCAATCGCGACGTCCGGATGAATGAGTTCGTCCAGATATTCGGCACGCGCCTTCGCGATAGCCTCGGTTTCGCCGATAATGGGTTGAACGGCTGTCAGCAGAAAGAGCTTTTCCGGATCCCGTCCCAGTTCGGCAGCACGCCGGCGAACATCGGAGCGCAGTTCGCTCATTCCCTCCGCGTCGGCCTGGATCGCGAACACGACGTCGACCCATTTCGCAGAGAAATCGCGGCCGCGTTGAGAGACACCGACACTCATGAGGATCGGTTCCCCGTCCGGGCCGGCGGGCAGAGACAGCGGCCCGCGAAGCGTGAATCGCGTTCCCCTGTGATCGATCGGCCTGATCTTGCCGGTGTCGGCGTAAAGACCGGCCGCCTTGTCGGCAATCAATGCATCGGGTTCCCAGGACCGCCAGAGCTGCCGGCAGACCTCGAGGGTTTCCTCGGCCCTGTCGTAGGCTTCCGGCGACACCAGTTTGGGAAAGTGACCAAAATTGTGCCCGTTGCTCGGACCGGCCGATGTCACGACGTTCCAGGAAATCCGCCCCCGGCTGAAGTGATCCAGCGTACTCAGCGTACGCGCCAGGTGGTACGGCTCCATGTAGGTCGTCGACAGCGTAACAGTGAATCCGAGTGTCCGCGTCACTGAAGCCATCAGCGAAACCAGCAAGTTGGGATCGTGCCGAATCGCGCCGACCGCGCCGTGTTTCAGGAAGGTTTCATAGTCGTCGTTGAGGCCTGTCGTCACACTCAGGGATTCGGGAATGAAGGCGAGGTCGAAGCCTCCCCGCTCCAGGGTTACGGCGGTATCCTTGAAGAGATCGGGGTCGCAAAAATCGGTTTCGCTATATGGATGACGCCACATGCCGGCATAATGGCTGCCGGGAACCAATATATATCCCGCAAGGAACATCTGGCGATTTGCAACGCTTGAACTCAAAACGCCCCCCTGAAAGGATATCGAATGCAGTATTCTATTGTTTTAAGTCGCAATTCATTCAGTTTACACATTCAAACCCCAACGGCAACACATAACAAATAGAGATTTTTCACCTAAAAAAACTTAATTTTTCTCCACAATTCCATAAAATTGCATCTTCTTCACCGCGCATCAAAGTCTTCGAAAGATTCGAAGCGTATTTCCGTAAAATATTCTTGGAATACACAGGCTTTCAATGAGTTCGAAGCCGGCATTCCCAACTTGTGCCTCGACATCGGCGGTCTTCACCTGCTTCACCCACTCACCGGAAAAGATCAGGTCGTCGATATTGTGGGCCAGACGACGCCAATAGGGTTTCTCCACCATGTCCTTGAACAAAAAGATCCCGTCCGGCCCGACTCGCTTCACCGCCTCAGCAATGGCCTGCGCCCGGTCCGTTTCGGGGATGTGGTGCAGCACGTCGACCATGGTCACGACATCGAACCGGTCGTCAGGCAACTCCTCAAATCCGTGGATCTGACGGAACGACACTTTCTGCCCCGGCCCCGTTCTCGCGGCGGCCTTGCGCGCGGAAGCCAGTGCCCCCTCATGCACGTCGCAACCGATCCCCTCGCGGATGCGCCCCGACGCCAACAGGATGGCGATAAGCGCGCCGTTGCCGCAGCCGACGTCCAGAACCCTCGCATTCCGCGGGATATGCCGCACGATATCTTCGAATGGGCAGACATAGGGACGTGCTGAAATCAGCTTTCGCAGAAACCTGGGTTCGTAATCGTAAAGGTCGAAGAGAAACCGGCTCAGATCCTTCCGATCAAAACTGAACGACCCTGCGTTTGACGACACATACCGCTCCTTTTCGCCTGAACCGATCGCGGTTTCGTGGCCCGCGCGATTAACCATCCGGGATGGCTGCGCCAGCTGGCACACCTGGACTAAAGCAAATTCTGCACGCGTTGCCTAGCTCAAGAAACACGCTTGCCACACCGGGATTTTCTTGCAACTCTGCTGCCATTGTGGATGACAGGGGCACTCGGAAAGCATTGAGAGTTCTTGTATTTATGTTTGAGCCAACCGCGAGGCCGGTTGAATGAATTGCGGAGCTGTTTCAGTTCCTGGGAGCACCGGATGAGCGTTGCGGAAGACGAAGTCGAAGCAAAGGTGCCGAAAGGAAAGCCGCGCAAGATTCACAGGATGAGCCGGACGGACAAGGCGATCGCCTATCTCCTGCTGCTTGGATTCCTGGCGATTGTCCTATGGCCGCTGACGTTCTTTGTGATCGGCCCCGGAGAAGTCGGCGTTCTCTTCAGAACGCTCACAACAGGCACCGAAACCCGGTTCGTCTATACCGAAGGCATCAACATCAAGTGGCCGTGGAACCGGATATACCGTTACGAGGTCCGCGTTCAGAAACAGGACGATATCGTCCATGGCCTTGCCTCCGACGGCCTGCGCATCACGACCGACATTTCCATTCTTTATCACCCCAATGCCAACAACGCCGGCAAGCTCCACCGGACCATCGGTCCGGAATACGCGGACAGGTATGTCCGTCCGAAGGCCATAGAGGCCGTGCGTTCGGTCATCGGCAAATACGACCCGCATGAACTTTATCAGGTAGACCTGAGCCGGCTTGAAACCGAGGTCATGCAAACGATCGGCTCCAACCGGCAGGATCTGGTCAATTTCAACCGGATCATCCTGCGGCGGATCCAGCTGCCGAAGGCGCTTAACCAGGCGATTTCCCGAAAGCTGACCGAAGAGCAGAATGCGCTTGCCTATGAGTATGTGCTCGAACAGGCACGCAAGGAAGCTGAACGCAAACGCATTGACGCGATCGGCTACCAGACCTTCTATTCCATTGTCGCTGATGCCCTGACACCACAGCTTCTGACCTGGCGCGGGATCGAGGCAACGGTCGAACTGGCCCAATCCAACAACAGCAAGATCGTCATTGTGGGAAGCGGCAAGGACCAGCTCCCGCTTATCCTGGGCAGTGACATTGCCAATCAACCGGATTTGCCGGCCCCGGCCCCGGTCAATCCGCAGCGGTACCGATTGCCCGATTTCAACAGTCTGCCGAAACTTTTCCCGACCGCCCGCGCGTCCGAGACCGAGACTGGGACCGGGACCGGGACGGAAGACGATCAGGAAACCCGGGAAACGACCTCGGAAGAAGAAACCGCCTCGACAAATTCAGCTTCTCCTTCAGCCGAGGAAGACACGGAAAAGCCGCAGACAGGAAATTGATAGCGCCCTGATTGCAAGATTGAAATCAGGGCAATCTCAAGCTACCCTCACGCAAAGTAAGCAGCCGGTTGCTGCCAAGCTGGAAAAGGAAACTGTGAAATGACCTCGAAGTCCACTCGCACAAGTTCCGCCAAATCAGGTCCTGAAGACAATATCGATGCGGCTGAAAAGCTGGCTGACGACACCCGGACCGAGACGAGCCCCATGTCCCCGGAAGAACGCAGGCAGGCAGCTGAAAAAACCATTCGGGATCATGTCATCGTCGGCACGGGGACCGGGCTCATACCTGTCCCGATCTTCGATCTCGTGGCAGCCATCGGCACCCAGCTGAACCTTATTCGAAAACTGGCGGCCATCTATGACGTACCCTTTTCGGAAAACCGTGCGAAAACCGCTGTAACGACACTGCTCGGAAGTCTCGGCGGCGTGGGCGCAGGCACCTTCATCGCCTCGAGTTTGATGAAAACGATCCCGGTCCTGGGGACCGCGATTGGCATTGTCGGATCCGGCGCAACACTTGGAGCCTTCACGTTTGCCGTCGGAAAGGTGTTCCAGCAACATTTCGAATCCGGCGGAGATTTCCTCAACTTTGAAGTTGCGGCCTACAAGGAGCATTTCAGGAAGATGGTGAAAAAGGGCGAGGAAATGTCGGAAAGCAAGCCGGAAGCCGCCTGATGTATGTTGCTCCACTCATCATCTATCTTTTTTTATGCGTGCTTGTCGGATACCGGGGACGGGACACCCGCCTCGGTTCCTTCGGATGCTTCCTGGCAAGCGTGATTTTTACGCCGGTCCTCGTGTTTGTCGTTCTGTTGCTGACGGAACCTGCGGGTTATCAATCCCAGAAGTGATCCTGCTTGAGCGGATTGCGCTCATGCCGGACCACTTGATGCCGGAAAACCGTCGCTGTCGAGGCGTGTCCCGATGCACGAATGGAGCATCGGACGAGGGGCGCAAAGAAGACGGCATGCAGGTTTTTGGCTCCGAACGGGGCAAATTTCCTGCACACCAACACGTTACGGGCCGGGCACCAGACCGCAGGATTTACAGCGCCAGCTTGACCTTGCCGCCGGCCTGCGACCGCGAACAGCATGACATCATGCGCCGGTTCTCCGCCCGCTCGGCGCGCGTCAGCACCATGTCGCGGTGATCGATCTCCCCCTCCAGAACCTCGACCTCGCAGCTGCCGCAAAGGCCCTCCCGGCAATCGCAGGCAATGTCGATCCCGGCGGCGAGAATGGCATCCAGCAGCGTCTCGTTCGCGGCAACATCGAGCGTCAGGCCGGAATCCTTGAGCTCGACCTGGAAGGCGGTTTCCTTGTCCGGATCGAGACCGGTGTCATGGGCCGAGAAATGCTCAAAGTGCAGTGTGCCCTCGGGCAGGCCGGCAGTCAGATCCTCAAGGGCTGAAATCATGCGCTCCGGCCCGCAGGTATAGATCTGTCCGCCTTCAGGCAGACCGGCAACGAGAGCTGCCAGATCGGCCCTGCGGCCCTCGTCCTTGCCGTAGACCGTGACCCGTCCGGCATGATCCTTTTCCAGGCGTTCCAGAAGCGCCATCGTCCGGCGCGAGCGGCCGCTGTAATGAACGGCGTAGTCCTTGCCCAAAGCCTTGAGGCGGTCCGCCATGGCAAGGATCGGGGTAATGCCTATGCCGCCGGCGATCAGAAGGTAAGTCGAGGCCTCCTCGTCGAGCCGGAACAGGTTGCTGGGACCGCGCAGGCGCAGTTCCCTTCCCTCGGCAACGACCTCGTGGATATGCCGCGAGCCGCCCCTGCCCTCGTCTTCCCTGAGAACCGCAATCTCGTAGCCGGTCGCATCCGGTTTGCCGCAAAGCGAATACTTGCGGTCATAATCGCCGACGCACAGCTCGATATGGGCTCCGGCACTCCAGCGCGGCAAGGGCCGTCCCTTGGCGTCCTCAAGCGACAAGCCGATGATCCCGTCGGCTTCCTTGCGCACGCCCGTCACGCGCACCTTGCGGGCGATGTTGCGGCGCGAGGGAGCCCCGACCGGGAAATGAAGATTTTCACGCGCGCGCCCGGCCTGCTGCCGTTCGGGGTTCTCTGCCGGGTCCCATTCCACCCAGACCTGATCCGGCCCCCTGAAGGAGGTGTTGGCAAGATAGCTGAACTCCTGGTCGGCGAGCCGCAGGTGCGGAAGACGGCGGGTCATCTCCTCCAGGAAGATCCGCATTTCCATGCGGCCGATGTTCTTGCCCATGCACTGGTGGCTGCCGTAGCCGAAGGTCAGGTGATCGACGGCATTGTCGCGGTAGATATCGAACTTGTCGCCATCCTCGAAGTGGCGTTCGTCCTGGTTGCCGGAGGCCTGCACGATGAGCAGCTTGGCCCCTTCGGGCAGGTCGACATCGCCGACCCGTGCCGGGGCCGTGGTCTGCCGCCGCCAGGCCACGATGGAGCCCGAATAACGCAGGCATTCCTCGACCGCGTTCGGGATCAGGCTCGGATCCTCGCAGATGTCTTCCCAGGCTTGCCGGTGGGTGAGCAGCGTCTTGAACATGTTGGCGGACGCCAGCGACGTCGTTTCATGGGCCGCGACGATGATCGCCATCATCATGGAATGCACGTAACTGTCCGGCACCACATCCGGCATTTCCGCGTTCTTGCGGATCGTCTCGTGCATCCAGCCGGTGCCCTCGGGCTCCTTCTTCATTTTCTCGATGATCTTGCCCGCATAGTTCCAGAACTGGCCGACATCGTGGGCGATGGCAACCTGCTGCTCGTCGGTGGGCTTGCCCCAGGTATTGACCGAATGCGCGACGGAAAAATTCTTCAGGACGGCGATGTCGTCTTCCGGAACACCGAGGAAATGCAACGCCACATTCAGCGGCACCTCGTAGAGCATGGCATCGACCAGATCGACCCGGCCGCTGTCGATGAAGGCATCCATCTTCTCGCGGGTCAGCCTGCGGACCATCTCCTGCTTGGCTTCAAGGTTCTCGGGCAGGAAGTGGTCCAGCAGCACCCGGCGCCGCTCCATGTGGGCCGGCTCGTCCTCGTTCACCATGGTGCGGTTCATGGCATAGCCGTAGCTCTTCAGGACTTCCATCGCCTCCGGGGTCGCGGGGGTGATCTTTTCAAGAGCATTGCGGGGCGAGAACGTGATGTTGTCGCGAAAAACGGACTTGATGTCGTCGTAGCGGCTGACGACCCAATAGCCGAGCCTGGGGCTGAAGAAAACGGGCAGCTGGTCCCGCGACCAGCGCAGCGCCTCGGCAGGGTCGACCTGATAGGGGCCGGTGAACGCGTCGAAATCGGCGGCCATCTGCGAGACGGGGCACTGGTCACTGGCAAGGGCTGCGCCACTCTCAGCGTGCGGGCACGCTGCTCCCGGTCCGGTTCGTTGGGCCTCCGTTGTCTTGCCGTCAACCGAAGTGTCCGCGGAACTTGCAGGGCGGTTCATTTCTTGCTCCCAATGAAATTTTTACTTATAACGCACAAATTAGTGCGATATAGTAATAATGCAGTCTTTGGCGGTGCCGTCAAGCCTGCGCCCCGGCATCCGCACGGCACAGGGGCCATGGCAAGAAAACCATTGAGTGGACGGCACAGGTTCCCTTGTGGCAAACCCGCGGAACCGAGAGCCAGCCGGAAGTCTTTTCCCGAAGCGGAGACCCTTTGTGGACAAACGAAAAGAGTCAAAAACCAACCTTCTGCAGACCCTGCGCAGAGGCATGGAGACGATCACGCTCGTCGCCGATCATCCGGACGGGCTCTCCATTGCCCAACTGGCGGAAAAACTGCAGGTCGACCGCGCGATCGCCTACCGGCTGGTTGCGACACTCGAGGCGGATTCCTTCGTCGCGCGCGCGGCGAACGGAAATGTCTTTCTGGGAGGCGCTATCCTGGCGCTGGCCGCCAATCTGGAGCCGCAATTGCGGTCTTTCGCGGAGCCTTTGCTGCATGAGTTGGCCGAGGAAACCCGGGCAACAGCCTTCCTGTCGGTGGCGCGCGGCAGGGACGCCGTCGCCGTTCTGGTTGCCGAATCGTCTTCGGGCCTGATCCGTGTCGGTTACCGGGTTGGCAGCCGTCACCCGCTCGACCTCGGGGCGGCCGGGATTGCGATCCTTGCCGGACGACCGGAAAGGCCGGACGACGCGGACGCGGTGCGCCAGGCAAGGCGGGATGGGTTCAGCATCACGAGGGGACAGCTTCAGCGCGGCGCCGTCGGCATTGCCTCACCGGTGCTTTTTTCCAGGCAAAAGCATGCTGCCCTCGAGGCCTCTATCGGTGTGGTCGCCCTCGACGATCTGGACACGGAGACGGTTGCGCCGCGCGTCATCGCCTGCGCGGCGCAAATCTCCAGGCATCTGGGCGGCTAAAGCGCCTACATCTGGTTTGGCAGCAACAGGACAAGCCCCGGCAGCGTCAACAGGATGATCAGCCTCAGGATGTCCACCATCCAGAACGGGGTCACCCCCCTGAAGATGGTGCCCGTGGAGACATCGCCGACCATGGCCCTGAGCACGAACACATTGAGGCCCACCGGCGGGGTGATCAGGCTGATTTCCGTTACGACAACAACGATGATGCCGAACCAGATCGGGTTGTAACCAAGTCCCGTGACGAGCGGAAAGAAGATAGGCACCGTCAGGAGCAGCATTGAGAGGCTTTCGAACACGCAGCCGAGAGCGATGTAGATCAGCAGGATCAGCCCCATGACCATCCAGGGCGCCAGATTGTAGGCAGTCACCAGATTGCTGAGGGCAGCGGGCAGGCCGGCGATATTGACGAAATTGGAAAAGATCCACGCGCCGATCAGAACCGCGAACAGGCTTGCCGCCGTCATCGCGGTCTCCCGCAGGGCTTCGAGCGTATCGGCCAGCGACAGGCGCCGGCGCGCCAGGGCAATCAGAAACGCCCCCATGGCCCCCATGCCGGCGGCTTCGGTCGGCGAGAAACTCAGGTTGAGCGGTTCCACGTCGAACACGCCGTAAAGCCCGCCGATGACCAGGAAGAACAGCAGCAGCACAGCCCAGACATCCTTCAGGGAGGCCAGTTTTTCCCTCATGGTCGCCCGCGTTCCGGCTGGACCCGCCTCCGGGTCACGCCAGACGGTGAAGCGCACGGCGGCCAGGTAAAGCAGCACGCCCAGAAGCCCGGGAATGACACCTGCCACGAACAGCTTGCCGATCGAGGTTTCGGTCAAAAGGCCGTAGATCACCAGGATGACCGAGGGCGGGATCAGAATGCCGAGCGTGCCGCCAGCGGCAATCGAGGCGGTCGACAGCTTGTCGCTGTAGCCGAACCGGCGCATTTCGGGCATGGCGACCTTGGACATGGTCGCGGCGGTTGCCAGCGAGGATCCGGAGATGGCGGCAAAGCCACCGCAGGCGACGATGGTCGCCATCGCCAGCCCGCCGCGGAAATGTCCGAGAAAGGCATTGGAGGCGGCGTAGAGCTCCCGGCTGATGCCGGCCTTGTTTACAAACAGTCCCATGAGAATGAACAGCGGCACGACCGACAGGCCGTAGTCCTGGCTGGTATCGATGATCAGCCTTGCCGTCATGGAGATCGAGGCCCGGTATCCGGATTCGAACATGAAGCCGATCATGCCGACGAAGCCCATGGCAAAGGCGATGGGAATGCGCAGCATCACGAGGGCCAGAACCGCTGCGAATCCGAGAAGACCTTCAAGCATGCGATGAGCTCATCAATTTCGGTGCGAAGACATGGCCGAGTCCGCGGACAATCAGGACTACGGCGGTAATTGCGGTCACGGCGGCGATGAACCAGCCGACATAGTGCAACGGCAGGCGCAGATACTCCATGACGTCGCCGTAGGAGCGGCTGCGCTCGGCAAGATCAAAGATGCGCTTTGCCGGCAGGATCAGGATCAGGCCGCAAAAGAGGTCGGTAAAGGCATTGCGCCAGCGCGTCAGCCCGACCCGCTTGAAGAAACCGTCCGTGAGGTCGACACAGATATGGCCGCCGTGAGCGGACACGACCGGCAGGACGGAGAAGACCATGATCGCCATCAGGAGGCGCGTCATGTCGGCGGCGACTTCGATCGGTGCGTTGAAGACGGATCGCAGAACCACGTCGCAGAACGTCATCACCATCAGGACGAACAGGGCGAGCGAAGCAAGCAGGGCCGGCAGGCGAACCGCAAACTTGAGAAGACGGGACACGTCCAGTTCCTTCAGCTGCCGGCGGTCCGGTGAAAACCGGACCGCCGGATCCGGTTAGTTGGCGGCCATTTCCTTCTTGACCATTTCATAGGCGGCCTGTGCGTCCACCCCGGCGTCCTGCAACTCGGCCAGAACCTTGTCCGTGACCTCCTTGGCAATCGCCTTGAAGGCGGTGATGTCAGCGTCGCTTGCCGGAGTGATCTTGGTTCCCTCGGCGTTCCGGGTCGCCTCATAGGCGATCTTGTCGGACTTGTCCCAGGCTGCGCCTGCCTTGCGGCTGGCCGGTTCGCCGAAGACCTGCCCGTCCAGCGCCTTCTGGACATCCTCCGGCAGGCTGTCGAACTTTTCCTGGCTCATGATGATGGCGAAGGAGCCGCGATAGAGCCCGCCCGGCATGTCATAGAGATACTTGGCGACTTCGTTCAGCTTGAAGCCGACACGCTCGCCGACGTTCATGGCCACCGCATCGGCGGCACCCGATTCCAGCGTTTCATAAACCTTGGGAGCCGGAACGTTGATGCCGATCAGGCCGAGGGACGCACCCACGTCACCGGCAACACCACCGCCGATACGGGTCTTCAGGTCCTTCATGTCGGCAAGGCCGGCGACTTCCTTGCTGGAATGGATCTGTCCCGGTCCGTGGGTATTCAGGGAAATGACCTTGACGCCACGATGTTCGTTCAACTGTGCAAGGTATTTTTCATGGACGCGCCAGTAGGCAACGGAGGCGGCCTCCGCATTGCCCTCGTAGCCCGGCAGCTCGATCAGCTTGGTCGCCACGAAACGGCCCGGCTGGTAACCGTGGAAAATGATCGCGATATCGGCGGCGCCATCCAGGATCAGATCCATCTGCGCCGGGGGCGGTGCGAGGCCGAAGACCAGCTCGCCGGTGACTTCGCCGCCGGTAGCCTCTTCCATGTCCTTGATCAGGCCGGCAAAGATCTCGGTGTTGATGCCATGGGTAGGCGGCAGCCAGCTAGAGATTTTCAGGACGGTTTCGGCCGAAAGCGCGGACGCGCTCAGGCACAGTGACACGGCGGTCGCGCCGACAAGCTTTAAAATCGAATTCATTTTCCTCTCCCTCGGAATGTGTCTCTCATTTCCAGGCGTTCCTCCTCGCCCGAGACCCAAAATCAATTCTTCCCTTCTACCAGGCTGCCTGTCAAGAAATATGAAACTGCATGTATTTTTCACAGCCTGCGAAGAGTCCACAAACGAGAGACCTCAACCGGAAGCGCTGGACACGATTTGCCGCCAGGCAATGAAAACGCAGTCTTTCCGTTACTTTAAGCGGTTAATCAGCAGCCAGGCTACCATCTCTCGTTCGAATTTCCTCCTACGTTCCGTAGCCCGTATTATTGACCGACCGGACGATTAATGCAAACACAAATGTCATCGCTTTTCAATTCTTGCGCACCCGGCAAACATGCCGTTGTATGTCCGGACAATCATTTTGGAGGAAAAAATTGGAAATCCCTTTTAAAACCAAGCGCATGCTCAATTTTGGCGATTGCGATATCTCCGGAACCGCCTATTTCCCTTCCTATCTCAACATCCTGAACGGTGTGAACGAGGAGTTCTGGCTGCATCTGGGCTTTCCCTGGCACAAGATCATCTGGGAGGAGCGCTGGGGCACGCCGACCGTTCACCTTTCCAGCGACTTCTCGAGCCCGTCCTTCTTCGGTGAAGAACTGGAGTTCGAGGTCACCGTCAAGCGCGTCGGCCGGTCCTCGGTCACCCTGCATCACGAGATCAGCTGCAAGGGGCAGAAGCGCTGGTCTAGCACGCAGGTGCTTGCCGCCAGCAATCTGGACGAACATACGTCGATCCCCTGGCCGGAAGACGTGAAGGCGGCCCTGCTCGCCTGCATACAGCCGGTCAACCCGGACAGTTGAACGGAATATGCTCTATATCGTCAGCGTCCCGACGCTGGCGCCGCCACAGACGTAGAGCGTCTGGCCGGTGACAAAGCTGTTTTCCGGATTGCAGAAGAACAGGAAGGCGTTGGTGACGTCGCGGACGGTGCCGATCCGTCCGACGGGAATGCGTTTGGCAAGCGCCTCCTGCTGCGGACTGTCCTTTTCGACTATGCCCCAGAAGTTGTCGGTCAGGATCGGCCCGGGGGCGACCACGTTGACGGTGATGCCATGGGGGGCAAGCTCCAGGGCCCAGGTGCGCGCCATTCCGATCATGCCGGCCTTGCTCGCGCTGTAGGCGGTGCGTGTCGGTGCTCCCAGCGCCGCCCGGGAGGCGTTGAACATGACGCGGCCGAACCTGCGTGCCTTCATGCCCGGCAAGGCCGCCTGCAGGAGCGTCAGCACCGATCCCAGATGCAGTTGCGCCAGACCGGTGATGTCCTCCGGCTTGGCATCCTCGACCAGGTTGGGCCAGATCAGGCCGGCATTGTGAACGAGATGCGTGACATCGAACTCCGCCGCGATCGTTTCAGCAGCTTTCGAGACGGCTTCCGGTTCGAGCAGATCCGCTTCCACCGAATGCAGCTTCGGATGGGCTTTTTCCGGAGCGGAGCGCGCCACGGAGACGACCGAATAGCCTTGCTCCAGAAGCCTGTCGGCGAGATCCGCGCCGATCCCCTTGTTGCCTCCGGTGATGACCGCAGTAAAGTCACTCATTCCGTCACCATTGCCAGAACCCGAAGCGGGCTGCCGGTTCCATTCTTGATTTTCAGGGGAGCCGCGATCAGGACGGCGCCGGTTGCCGGAAGCTGGTCCAGATTGGCAAGACATTGCAGCCCGTATTTGCCAGCACCGTGCAGGTAATAATGCGCCGGATAGGGTGGTACGTAATGCGCGCCCTGGCCGGCGTCCGTGCCGACCGTCTCGGTACCGAAGCCGCGAATGTTGCGTTCCTCGATCAGAAAGCGGACGGCCTCCGGCGTCGGCCCCGGCGAATGCGGTCCGTCCTCGCGCATGTTCAGATAACCCGCACCGCTGCGCTTCGACCAGTCGGTCCGCATCAGCACCCAGGCATCTTCCGGAACGCGGCCATGGTCCTGTTCCCAGGCCTGAATGATCTCCGGCGTCAGCTCGAAATCGTCCTTCTCCGTGGCCCCTTCGGAGCAATCGATCACCACAACGGGACCGACGAAGGCGTCTGCCGGGATCTCGTCGACGGAACCGTTGGGCACGTCCTTGCCCGAAATCCAGTGGCAGGGTGCATCGAAATGCGTGCCCGTGTGTTCGCTCATGGAGATGTTGTGCCACTTCCAGGCAGGGCCCCGGTGATCGTAGGCACTGATTTCCTCCATCCGGAAGCGCGCGCATTGGCCGAATTCGGGCGGCAGGACGATCACCGGAAAATCGGGATCGAGCGTGTGGGTCAGGTCGACGATCCTCACCGCTCCGGAAGCGAGACCGGAGACCAGCGTTTCCAGGCCGTTCATGCGCCCTCTCCCCCTTGCGTGAGTTCCCGTTCCAGAACCTTCGGATCCCGCCGCCAGCGCTCGCGGATTTCCTTGGCGACGTCGCCGCACCAGACATCCTCAAGGCCCTGCTGCAGTCCGCCGACCACGGCTTTCGCCAAGGCATTCGCCGTGACCTTTGGCGGTGGCAACGGCTGGTGCCAGTCGTCATCGTCCGGTCCGGCGAAGACGGTCATCACCCTGAGACCTGACGCGCGGAATTCGCCGCGCAGGGACTGGCTGAGCGAGAAAGCCGCGGCATTGGAGGCGGAAAAGCAGCCGAAATCCGGCGTGTTCGACAGGGCAAAGACGGACAGGATGTTCACCCAGGCGACCGCCGAATTGACGCCGTCGTTGGTGCGAGCACACATGCCCGGACCAAAGGCCTGAGCGAGGCGCATCAGGCCGAGATAATTTGTCTCCATTTCCTCGCGCGCGAAGCCGGTATCACCCCGCTCCAGAACGCCGCCGGGGCGCAGGAAACGCGCATTGTTGATGAGGATATCGGTCTTGCCGCCGATTTCGCCGGCCAGCCTTTCGACCGAGGACGTGTCGGTGACGTCGAGCGGCACCAGGCTCACCTTTTCAAGGCTTGAGAGTGCATCGCGATTGGGGTGCGGACGCCAGCTTTCAGATTCGCCGACAAAGACGGCGGCGGCACCGGCGCCAAGCAAGGCCGTCACGAGCGCTGGCGTATTCGGGTTTCTGAGATCGGTGATCAGGATGCGGCGATGCTTGGGATCGGCGGAAAGGGCGCGCATCTGCGGATCGTCTTCCATATGGTTCTTCCTGTCCCTTGGCACCGCCAGCAGGACGCCCTGACCGGAGGCGTCCAAACGGTTCAAAATCGTAACATCACCGCCCTGCTCGCAGTCGCCATGGACATGGCAAAGGACGACAGGACCGGCCTCGAGCTGGACCGAGCCCATGCGCCAGGGCATCCGCTCGCGGAAATAGAGCTTCGTGGAGGTGCGCACAGTCGTCTCCGCCAGCAGTCTGCCGGCGGGAGAGACATCCTGCCAGTTGAGGCCGGTCGACAGGCACGCCCGGCAGGCATCGCGCGGCGGATATTGCACCGTGTTGCATTCCTCGCAGACCTGAAGGGCAAAGCGGCCTTCCGCGGCGGCTGCCGTCAGGCCGAGCGCGGCGCGGGAGCGGGCTTCGGGCGGCCGCATCGGAGATGGCGTCCGCTTTTGCGGGTTTTTCTTTGACGGCGGTTGAAGCGGTTCGGTCATGCCTTGACCCCCGTCTTCAGGATCGCCGCGCTTGTGCAGACGCCGCGGTCATAATTGATCATGCCGAAACCGGACACCATGGCGGTTGCCGCATTCTTCACCTGCGTGCCTCCGGCGCTTCCCAGAACCTGGCGAAGCGCCTCCACCAGTCCAATGAAACCTCCGGCGGCCCCCGCCTGCCCTCCGGACAACTGTCCGCCGGAGGTGTTGTGCGGAAAGTCTCCGCTTATCGTCAGGTCATGGCTGCGCACGAAGGCGGGCCCCTCCCCCTTGGCGCAAAACCCCAGGTCTTCCATCTGCATCATCGAAATGACGGGATAGTCGTCGTAGGTCTGCAGCAGGTCGATGTCGTCCGGCGTACAACCGGCCATTTCATAAAGCTCGTCGATGTCGAGCGTCCAGCCGCCACGCAGCTGGACGGGATCGTCGGCATGGGCGTTGTGTCGCTCGATGGTTCCACCGATCACCGCATAGGGCAGATTCCGGCGCTCTGCTTCCTCGACGGACATGACGAGAAAACACTCCGACCCCGCGCAAGGCATGACGCAGTCGAAGAGCGCAATCGGATCGGCGATCGGACGGGCCTCCAGATACTGCTCGAGCGTCAGCGGTTTCTTCATGACCGCGTTCGGACTGCTCAGCGCGTTCGTGCGCTGCGCCACGCAGATCCGGCCGAAATCTTCCCGCGTCGCACCGTATTCCTGCATGTAGCGGTCGGTCAGAAGCGCGAAATTGGCATTCGGGCCGCCGTAGCCATAAGGATACGAGGCGTCCTGGGCGAAACGGGAAAAGCTCGACAACATGTTCCGGAAACTGTCGATGTGGTTGGTGTCGCCCGCAATACAGGCGACGATGTCCGCATCTCCCGCCTGAACCGCGCGGGCCGCCCGGCGCAGGGCGACGACACCGCTGGCCCCGCCCATGGGAATGTGATCCAGCCATCTCGGACAAAGCCCGAGGTGCTGGCTCAAGCCGACCGCGGTATCGGGAAACAGCGTGAAGCTCGCCACGGAAAACCCGTCCAGATCGGCGGGCTTCAGACCGGCGACCTCAAGCGATCCGCGCAACGCCTTTGCGATCCACCAGTGAGCTGTCTCTATGGAGTAGCGCTGGTAGGGGATCGAGACCGGTGCGGTGATCGCGACACCCTCGTAGCTCTGGCGTTTTCCCATCAACTGGCCTGCCGCTTCTTCAAATGACCGGTGACGATTGTATCCGGATTGTCCAGAAGACGAACCGCCATTTCCTTCAGGGCCGCCCGCTGGATCTTCTGGGTCGGGGTCAGGGGCAGCTTGTCGACAAAGGCGATGTAGCCGGGCGCCTTGTAATAGGCCATCTGTTCCAGGCTCCAGAGCGTGATCGCTTCCGCCTTCTGCCTGCTCGGGTCTTTCACCTTCAGGCAGGCAAAAACCTCGTCCCCGCGCACGGGGTCGGGCACCGGGGCGACACCGGCGGCCTCGATGTCGGGATGGCGCATCAGGATCGATTCCACTTCCACAGCGGCAATGTTTTCACCCGACCGCCGGATGACGTTCTTCTTGCGGTCGACAAAGAACAGGTTGCCGTCCGCGCCCCGGCGCACGATGTCACCGGTGTGGAACCAGCCCCCCTCCCAGGCTTCCTCGGTTGCGGCCGCGTCCTTGTAGTATTCGGAGAAGAAGCCGTAACGCGGGTCAGAGCCCGCGCGGCGCACCTGCAATTCGCCTTGAGCGGCTTGCCTACCGTTGTCGTCGATGATCCGGAATTCGACGCTTGGCTCCGGCTTGCCGATGCTTGCCTGAGCGACGAGCCGGTCTTCACCGGAAGCGGCGATGACGGCCCCGGCGCCGGTTTCCGTCATGGCCCAGGCTTCGACCAGCGGAAAGCCGAAGCGCTCCTCGAAGGCCACCTGCAGTTTCGGGTCGACCCCGGCCCCGAAGCCGAACCGCACTTCATGTGCGCGGTCTTCCGGCGACGGCTCGAAGCCCATCAGCATGGAGGGCATGACGCCCAGATAGTGCAGGCACGTTGCCTTTGACGCCGCCACATCGGACCACCACCGGCGCGGGTGAAACCGGTCCAGGACAGTCAGGCAGCCGCCGACGGTGACCATCGCCATGAAGGAATAGGCCATGGCATTCATGTGAAAGACCGGCAGCGGCGTGATCATGCGCTCACCACTTTCCGTCAGCTTCGCCAGTCCTCCCACATTGGCATACCAGTCACCGGCGAGCAGGAAGTAGGCATTTGGCAGCACGCAGCCCTTCGGCTTGCCGGTCGTGCCTGAGGTGTAGAGGATCGCCGCCTCGCGGGCCTCGCCTTCCAGGGGACGCGCGGTCACTGCATCGGCTCGCGGTCCGGGGATCGCGTCTCCGGGGGCAATTACCCTGGCCGAGATACCGGCGGCAACAATTGCCGCTTCAAGCTCTTCATGACGGCCAGCGATTGCCACGATCAGCGCGGGCTCCGAGTGGCCGATGAGATATTCCAGCTCCGCGGCCCTCAGATCCGGGTTGATCGGCACCACGGACCCGCCGAGGCGGTTAACCGCCAGCCAATAGAGGAAAAAGGAAGGCCGGTTTTCCAGAAGCAGGGCAACGCGCATGCCGGAGCCATACCCGGCTGCCGTCAGCCTTTCCGCGATGCGGTCCACGTCTTCCATGGCCTCGCGGTAACTCACTTCACCGGCCGAAATGCCGTAAAGCTCCGCCGTCCCGGGCAGGACATTGAGCAACGGGCGGTCCGGGTATTTCCCGACCGTCGCGGCAAAGGCTTCATAAACCGTCGCAGGTTTTGATGCAGTCATGGCAGCAGCTGGATATTGCCGAAGGCGGCGTCGCAATTGAGGATATCGACCCGCTTGTTGGCAATCCTGATGGCTCCGTCGACGACCGCAAGTTCATGTCGTGCGGTCAGGGCCAGAAGGAACTGCTCGTCGAGACGCGTTTCGACATAATGCATCGACGTGTTGGTTACGATGCGATCGCCTTCCATTTCGTCGATGAAGGGACGCTGGATCACGTGATGGCAGCGGCTTTTCGGCTTCTGGCTGAAGGTTCTGGCGCCGTTCAGCCGTTCCACGCGCAGGCGCAGCATGAACATGTCCTCATAGAGCAGCGAGGTCACCAGATGCGGATCGGTCTGCTTGTAGTCGAGCGGCATCCAGTAGTGACCGTCCTCGAGCCAGAGCGCCAGCCATTCGTCATAGCGCCCCTCGTCCAGCATCCTTGCCTCGTCGTAGATGAAGTCGATGACCTCTTCCCTGGATACCGTCATCACGCATCCTCCATCGTGGCTGTCATGAACTTCACCCAGGCGTCGAACTGGTTGCGCATCTGGCGTTCCGTGGTGCCGTTTTCCACCGCCTCCTGGCTGAAATCCTCTTCGCCGGTCATCAGGCGCTGAACGTTGACCCATTCCATGCCATTCGACATGAGGCCTTCCTGGGCCCGCTCGTACATTTCCAGGTCGTCGTGACCGACCATGGAGGTCGGCGCATTGATCATGCGGTTGTACATGGCGGTTCGCGCCAGAAGCTCGTCCGGAGCGCCGACCAGCCGGTAGATGTAGCTTTCCACCAGCGTCTTGTCGGGACCGAGGGGAATAAAATTCCTGAGCTGCTGGATCGGTCCCTTGATCATGATGTTCGGGAAATAGACCGTGTTGTGCCGGTTCTCGCCGAGGATCTCCTTGGCCCGCTCCTCGCCATGGGCCTCGCTCAGGGCCTCGAAATATCCGGGTATGGCGGAATAGTCCGAGTGGATCGAATGATGGACACCGGTATGTCCGTGACCGTTCGGCCAGGTCCGGATCCCCATCTTCTCGAAAAACTCGTAAGGCGACATGAAAGGTGCGATGATTTCCATCGCGGGCGGGCGCGGTTCCGGGTTGCCCATCTCCTTCCAGATGTTCACCGCCGTACCGGCCGAACTTTCGTGGGCGACCATCGGGTGGCAGGTGTCGGTCTGGTTTTCGACCAGCATTTTCCAGTTGCACTTGTGCATGTAGCGCAGCGGCGGCCCCGCAACCTCCAGCCGCCCTTCCGGCGAGCGGTCGACCATGTTGTCGATCGAGCTGAGGCTGTCGCCGAAATAGTCTTCAAACGCGATGCCCTCCGCAGCGAGGCGGGCAAAGACAAAGCCCCGGTAATTGCGAACGGCGCCGACCGATGCCATGCCCTTGGCATTCTCGGTCTCGGAAAATCCGGTGTCCTCGTAGCCTTTCTTCAAAGGGATAGCGAGCAGGCAGCCATCCGTCTTGAACGACCAGGCGTGATAGGGGCAGCGGAAGAACTTGCCCGTATTGCCTTCCCGGTCGATCGCGATCTTGGTGCCCTTGTGCGGGCAACGATTGTGCAGGACGTAGATCTCGCCGTCGGAGTGACGCACCTGGATGACCGGTTGGTCGCCGATCTGGGTTGTGAAATAGTCCCCCTTGTTCGGCGTCTGGCTTTCATGGCCAACGAACACCCAGGTGTTCGCAAACAGGTGCTGCATTTCCAGCCGGTAGATTTCCGGGCTTGTATAAACGTCCCGGTGGACCTGCGGCCCGGTAAACAGGGCGGCGATTTCACTGGCCGTTCGCATGTTGCTCCTCCCAGGAATGCGAAAACTTAGGGTTCGAGCCCTAAAGATCGAGAACCAGACGCGCGGATTTTGCGCGGCTGACACAAATCTGCATGATTTTGCCGGAAGCCTTTTCAGCGTCCGACAGAACGACATCCCGATGATCGGGCGTGCCGCTGATGACATCCGTCTGGCAGATGCCGCAGTCGCCGCGTTGACAGTCGTACATGACATCAAGGCCGGCATCCTCCAGCGCCTCGATGATGGTCTGGCCGGCGGCGACGGTCACAACTTGTCCGGTGCTGTGAACCTCGACCTCAAAGGCCGCGTCGTCCGCCTGTGCCTGCGAGGTGGTGAAGAGTTCCACATGGATTTCCTCTTCGGCAAATGCGGCATCGGTGGCGGCTGCGCGCGCGGCCCCGATCATTCCCTTCGGCCCGCAAACGTAGAGATGCGTTCCCTTGGGTTGAGAGGCCATCAGGGCCTTGAGATCGAGCGGCGCCGTGTCGTCGAAGTGGAAATGCGCCTTTTCGCCAAAGGCAGCTTTCAGCCTGTCGGCAAAGCCCATCCGCGAGGCCGTGCGCGCCGAATAATGAATCTCGAAGGACCGGTCCTTTGCCTGCAAGCGCGTTGCCATCGAAATCAGCGGGGTGATGCCGATCCCGCCTGCCAGCAGCAGAACGTGCGGCGCGTCCTCGCGAAGCGGAAAGTCGTTTTTCGGGTCAGTCACGGAGATGGCCTGACCGGCGGCCAGCGCATGCATCGCCTTCGATCCGCCCTCTCCGTCTTCCTCCCGCTGGACGGCAACGGTGTAAAGGTCCGACGGTTCCGGCCAGTCGATCAGGGAATAGGCGCGGTTGCCCAGGGAACCGAGATCAAACCTGACATGGGCGCCGGGCTCATAGCCGGGCAACTGCTGCCCCGTCTCGGCCCGAAACCTGAATACCCGGATCAGATCCGTTTCCGGCTCCACACTTTCAAGAACAAGTTTCAACAATAATGCCTCCTCCTGGATAAAATATGAAATTTCATATAAATTGAGTCAAGCCTCTTTTTTTACCAATCCCACCGGGCTAAATGACAATCGGGAAGTTCGCACACAGTTGGAGGGGGTGTTGACCCAGGCACCGGATAAATTCGTTTCGTCTTACCTGCTCTATCTGTTGGCGGCCTCCAGCGAGGCGGCCAGCCACCAGTTTCACCTGCGCGTTCGCGCCCTCGGCCTGCGTGTTCCCGAGTGGCGGGTCCTGGCCTGTCTCTATGACCAGGACGGGCTCATGATCACGCAGCTGGCGCGGTTCGCACTGATGGAACAGTCCAGAATGACGCGCATCATCGATCAGATGGAAAAGCGCGGACTGGTCGCACGCAGAAGCGACAAGGGCGACGGCCGCCGCGTCCGCGTCTACCTGACCGAAGCAGGCCAGAAACTGAGCGCGGAAGTCGTCGAAGAGGCCAAGGAACACGAAAGAACCCTGCTGTCCGCGCTGAACCCGTCGGATGCGGAGCGGATCAAACCGTCCCTGGAGAGGCTTCTGGATTCCCTCAACAGCTGGAACAGTGCCAACGAATAGGCTGGCGGGGACGACGGCTCACGCGCACGCTAAAGCAAGTGATTGATCGCCGCGTCGCCCAGCAGGATCACCAGGGTGATACCCACCAGCACCCAGCCGGCGGTCTCGAACCATTGCCCGGCTCCACCGACGCCTGCCGACAGGTTCCTCAGGTTGCCGGTGTAGGCGGGCAAGCCACTTGGCCGCGACCTGGCCGGGACAAGGACATCTCCCTTGCGCCGGCCCAGCACGCAGATTTCGTCGCCCTCGCGAATGACCCAGCCCTCCGTCTTGCCCTCCGAGGCGCCGCGGACTTCGCCGTAGCGCACCGTCCAGTCGATCCCCTTGCTCGCTTCAGCGGCGGCGATGGCGCGACACACGGCCCTGGGGAGGAAGCGTGGCAACACCGACGCATTGTCCCTGGCCTTTTGCACAAGCTCATCCGGAAGGGCCCGCTGCTTCATTCCAGAGACGTTCGGAAACCCGAGAAGCCGGACCGTACCGGTTGCCATCCGCACCCCCATCGGCCGCATGAAGAAACCGTCGAAACGGCACTCCTCGACCTGTTCCAGCCGGTTGCCCTTGCCCTTGCGGTTTTTCAGGTCGAAGGAACAAAAACGGAAAGCGAGCGGGGCCTCGGTGTCTTCGGCCGGCTCAAGAGAAACGGCAACACCCCGCGCGGCACACCAGACACCGTCCCCGGGCACCTTTCCGGCGGCAAGATCTTCCATCGCCCTGGCGTCCTCCTTCTCGTTCCGGCCCATGACGATCAAAAGGCGGCCGGAACTTGCCATCAGAGCGCAGATGAGGGCTATGATCGTGGGACCGGCGATCAGTAGACAGACGATCCAGATCGCAATGAAAAAAGCGGCCTGAACCGCCCACCGCTTCGCGACAATCATAACGCCGTTGATCAGCGCGCCCTGGCTTTCCGCTGACATGCCGTGCCCGTGCGTTCTCTATGGTCCTCACTTCGCTTGCCACGTTATCACATTTAGGCGTGTATCATGCTCAAGCGCCCGGGGAAGTTCGAGCACCATAAAGAAGCCCCGGCGGCAAGAACCTCCCGATTTACAAAAACCACCTTTTTCCGATAATCTTTGCGTTTCAGCAGGTTGGAGGACCCGCCCGTGCCGCGCCTGAAAGCTTTCCCGGATGACATTGCCTTCGACTGCGAAAACGGCCAGACGGTGCTGGAAGCCGCGCTGAAAGCCGATGTGCCGCTGACCCATGTGTGCGGCGGCAAGGCAAAATGCTCGACCTGCCGTATCTGGGTGCTGGAGGGTCTCGCCGCCTGCGGCGCGCGCGAGGGCAGCGAGGAGGAACTCGCGGAAAAGCTCGGCCTCGACCCGCATATCCGGCTCGCCTGCCAGCTGCGCCCGACCGCCGACATCTCCTTCCGCCGGCTGGTGCTGGACGAGACCGACATGGCGATCGCCAGCCAGATCAACCGCGACCACCACACCAACGCGGGTCAGCTCAAGAACGTGGCCGTGCTGTTCTCCGACATCCGGGGCTTCACCGAATTCTCCGAACACCTGACGCCCTATGACGTCATGTATCTCCTGAACCGGTATTTCGCCCAGGTCGGCGCGGTGATCGAAGACAACTTCGGCTTCATCGACAAATTCGTCGGCGACGGCATGATGGCGGTCTTCGGCATCGAGGACCAGGACGACGCGCCGCTCAGGGCCGTCAATGCCGGGCTGCAGAGCCTTGCCGTCGTCGACCGCATGAAGCCCTTTTTCGAGACCATGTACGGCATCGATTTCGACGTGCGCATCGGCGTGCACTGGGGCGAGGCCGTCATCGGGTCGGTCGGCTCGCCGGGACACGAAAGGCTGACCGCGCTCGGCGATGTGGTCAATCTGGCGAGCCGCGTGGAGGCGGCGAACAAGGAGGCCGGAACCCGGTTCCTGATCACCGAAGCGCTCTACAACAAGGTCAAGGACGATGTCGAGGTCGCCGATTTCCTGCGCGTGCGCCTGCGCGGCATGGCGGACCGCGTGACCCTCTACGACATCGAGACCCTCAAACCCGAAGCCGCGGAACGGCTGAACGCGCGCGAGGAACACGATACGCGGCGCATCGAAGGGCGGGACTGGTCCCGGCTGATCCCCGCCGATGAAATGCATGACGGCGAGCGGCGTATCTTCGAATTCCCGGACATGGATCTCGTCGTCGTGCGCCGCGAGGGAAAATTCTACGCGTTCAACAATGCCTGCCCGCATGTGAAGCTGCCGCTGTTCAACCGCACGGAACATATCGACGACCCCGAGAAACTGCGGCAGGACGAGAGCCAGGCCTTGGGAAGCGAAATCCTGTGCCGCTGGCATCACAGCCGGTTCGACATGGTGACCGGCGAAGTCATCAGCTGGTGCGAGGCCCTGCATGACGATGGCACCTCGCCCGGCATGGAAATGCTCGGTGACATATCCAAGAACCGGTCACCGCTGCGCATCTACCGCACCCGCGTCGACAACGGCCAGCTCTGGGTTTCGTTCGATTTGTGAGTTTGGCGGGGTTGAGGGACGCAAGGTGCGGCACCCTGCTGGTTTCTGCTACTCAAGTGTCCCATCGGGGACATCTATGTTTTTCAAGCAGGTTGCAATTTCTTCCGAATAAACGACGTCAGGAACTCCGCGCCCGCGATCAGATCCGCTTCGGCGGTGAATTCGCGCGGACTGTGACTGATGCCGTCCCTGGAGGGCACGAAGAAGAGAGACGAGGGCATCGCGGCGGCAAGCGCCAGGGCATCGTGGCCCGCCACCGTGTCGAGGCGGAGCGCGGCGATGCCTGCCTGCGCGCAGACGTCTTCCGCCAGATCGCGCCCCTCGGACGAAAGAGATGGAGACACCCGGATCGCATCGGAAAGGACGCGGTATCCGGTCCGGTCCGGCAGCAGCAACTCTTCAAGCCGCAGCAGAAAGACGTCTGCGAAAACGCGGCAGATGTCGGCGGACGGGTGCCGGATTTCCATCCAGACCGTGCAGGTTTGCGAAACAACATTCGCCGAGTTCGGGTCGTTTTCCAGCCGGGCGCAGGAGGTGTGAACGCCCTGTCCGAAGATCCGGCCCCAATCATGCAACAGGCAGATCGCCCGGGACGCCGCCAGAAGGGCATCGCGCCGCTCTTCCATCGGCGTCGGTCCGGTATGGGCGGGCGCGCCGTCAAAGGCGAGGCACAGCTTGCGCGCGGCCCAGGCGCTTTCAACGATGCCGATCTGCACGTCCGCTGCCTCCAGCCGGGGGCCCTGCTCGATATGGATTTCCACCGCATGAACCGGCTCATAAGGCAGTCTGTCCGTCCCGGCATAGCCGATTGCCAGCAGTGCCTCGCCGAGTGTCATGCCGGAAGCGTCGGCAAGGTTGAGTGCGGCATCGGACGTCAGCGCCCCTGCGAAGACCGAGGAACCGGTCAGGCTCGGAGTGAAGCGCGCGCCCTCCTCGTTGGTCCAGTTGCAGACGACAAGATCATGGCGGAAGGTTTCCCCGCTTTCCTTCAGCCGCCGCGCCGCAGTCAGTGCGGCCAACACGCCGTAGGTTCCGTCAAAACGCCCGCCGGTCGGCTGGCTGTCGAGATGGGAGCCTGCCAGAACCGCCGTTTTGCCGGTCTCGCTCAGGCGGAAGACGCCGAACATGTTGCCGACGGCATCCACCAGCACCTCCGCGCCTGCCTCTTCAAACAGCTGCCTAAGGTGATCGCGGGCTTTGCCGTCTGCTTCATCACCGGCCAGCCGGCACACACCGCCCTTGCCGCTCTCACCAATGCGGGCGAAGGCGTCCAGTTCGGACAGAAGCCAGTCGGCCCAGTCGGGCACGGAAACCGGTCTTTCCGGCAGCCCTGCCATGTCAGATGATCTCGAAGTAGCGCGCCATTTCCCAGTCGGTGACCTGGCGGCGGGCTTCCCGTTCCTCCCACATGCGGGAGGCGGCGAAATGATCGACGAAGGCGTCGCCGAAAATCTCCCGCGCAGCTGCGGAATTCTCAAGGGCTACCGAAGCCTCGCCGAGCGTGCGCGGCAGCTGGAAGCGATCCTCGCATGCCTGCGTATAGGCGTTGCCGGTCATGGCGCCGGAGGGCTCAACTTCGTTCTCGATGCCCCAGAAGCCGGCTCCCAGCGCTGCCGCCAGCACGAGATAGGGATTGGTGTCGGCACCCGGTATGCGGTACTCGACGCGCTGCGACTTGTCGCTGCCGGTGATCGCGCGGATCGCGACGGTGCGGTTGTCCACGCCCCAGGTGGCCGCAGTCGGCGCCCAGTAGCCGGGCACGAGCCGCTTGTAGGAATTGACGGTCGGCGCGGACAGGGCCGTGATTTCCGGCGACAGGCGCTGCAGGCCGCCGATGAAGTGGCGCATGGTCCGGCTCAAGCCTTCGGAACAGCTTTCGTCGCGGAAGACGCCCCGACCCTCCCGGTCCTGCAGGGACACATGCACGTGGCCGCCCTGCCCCGGCATGTCGCTGTTCCATTTGGCCATGAAGCTGGCGAAGAGGTCCATGCGCTGCGCCACGACCTTGGCGAAGGTCTTGAAGAGCACGCCGCGCGTGCCCGCTTCCATCGCCTCGTCCACACGGATCGCCGCTTCCAGCGCACCGGGCCCCGTCTCCTCGTGCAATCCTTCGATCGGCACGCCGAAGGCGTCGAAGAAGTCGAGCAGCCCCTGATAGAAGGACGTGTTGACCGAATTGCGGATCACCGAATAACCGAAGTTGCCCGCCCCGTGCGGTGTCAGGCCGGAAAACCGCTTTTCGGAGAGTGTTCGGGCGGTCTCCTCCACCACCAGAAACTCAAATTCGCAAGCCGCCTTGGCCCTGAAACCGAGCGCTTCGCCCCGCTCAAGCACCCGCCGCAGCACGCCGCGCGGACAGATCGGCTCCATCTCACCGGTGAACTCGCCCATGAAGAACATGACGCCCGGCTCGCTCGGCAGCGACCGCATGGTCTCCGGCAGGATACGCACCGGCGCATCGCCATATCCGGTGTGCCAGCCCGTCATTTTCGCATTGTCGTAAAGCTGGTCGTTCGAGTCCCAGCCAAGGACCACGTCGCAGAAGCCGAACCCGCCGTCGAGCGAGGACAGAAACTTGTCGCGGGCCATGTATTTGCCGCGCAGGATGCCGTCGACGTCACAGACCCCGACCTTCACATGGTTCGCCGGGGCCGCTTCGACCGCCGTTCTGATGTCCTCGACCGTCTTCACAGCGGCGGTATCAACCGTTGCAACATTCATGGAAGTCTCCCACGCGCAGGCCTTCAGGCGCACGGCACCAAACTGGCGCCGCCCCTTCCGCCTTCCGGTCACAGACCTTCGAAGGCCCGCCGGTATTTTTCAAGATTGGATTCAGTGTAGGCACCGTAGTCGAAATCGAGTTTCGACGTGATTTCCGACACCATGCTCCACATGGTCTCGCGCAGCAGCGAAGCGCATTTCATGGCCCCGTAACTGCGTAGCAAGGCGGCATCCGGCTCGATACCGAAATAGCTTTGCAGCATCAACCGCTCCGCCTCCTCCGGCAGACCGCAGTTGGTCGCGAGACCTCCCAGGTCGAACAGGGGCGAATTGAAGCCGCCGTATTCCCAGTCGAGCAGCCAGAAGCGGTCGCTGGCGCGCAGGATGTTGGCGGGCAGAAGGTCGTTGTGACCAAGCACGATGTCGACCTTGCCGACGGCCTTTTCAAGGCGCCCCGCCTCTTCCATCAGTTGCGCCAGCTTCGGCATGTGGGCCGACTTGCTTTCCGACAGGAAGGCCGCGTAGTTCCTGAGGACATGAAATACCCAGAACGTCAGAACCGGTCCGCGGGCATGCGCGGTGACATCCCGGTGGGCCTTGCGCACCAGCGCGGTGACGGCGAGCAGGGTTTCCCGGTCATGCAGGTCGGTCTCGGTCAGCGCGACGGCGTCGACGAAATCCAGCACCAGGATACCGGGTTCCGCGTGGTGGATCGGCGGCGAAATTCCGGCGGCCGCGGCGGCCCGGCTGATCGCCAGCTCGTTGAACCGCATGACCCCGTGTTCGGGAATGTCGTCGCCGAAGCGGACCACATATTTGCGGCCCCCGTCCGTCACCGTCAGGTTGACGTTGGTGATCCCGCCTTCCAGCGGGGCAATGTCCGCCGGATTGCTCCAGCAGGGCAGCTCTCTTGCCCGGGCGATGGCGTTCTCGATGGCACTCATTTCAGACCCAGCCTCTCCTGCGATGACCGTGCCAGCGCCGTAACGACCCGGTCGGCAATGATCGCAATGAAAGCGACCGAAAGCCCCGCGACGATGCCCTGGCCGGTGTTGGCCTTGGTAAGCGCGATATAGACCTCCTGGCCGAGATCCCGGGTGCCGACCAGCGCGGTGATGACCAGCATGGAGATCGCCAGCATGATGGTCTGGTTGAGACCCAGCAGCAGCGAGGGTGCGGCCAGCGGCAATTTGATACGCCACAGGATCTGACGCTCCGTGCAACCCGAGACCTTACCGGCCTCGATCACCTCGTTGTCGACGGAACGGATGCCGTGGGCGGCGTAGCGGACGGCGGGCACAATCGCGTAGAGCACGATGGCGATCATTGCGGAGAAGTCACCGACCCGGAACAGCATGACCACCGGGATCAGGTAGACGAAGCTCGGCAGGGTCTGCAGCGTGTCGATCACCACGCTGATGACGGAATTGGCCCTGGCGCTCTGGCCGGCCCAGATGCCGAAGGGAATGCCGATCAGGCTCGCCAGCAGTACGGAGACCGAGCAGAGATAGACGGTCGTCATCGCTTCGCGCCACAGGCCCGAGGCCGCGATGAAGGCCGTCATGGCAGCCGCCATCAGGCCGAGCCGCAGGCCACCGACCCGGGCGGTCGCCAGGCCGACGGCCAGGATGCCCCAGGGCCACGGAATGCCGGCGAAGAACCGTTTGACCGGCAGCAGCAGCACGTTCAGCAGCAGCGTCTTGACCGCTTCGATGGCGTCAAAGAAATTGACGTTGATCCATTCCATCACGGTGTTCCAGAAGGTCCCCGTCGTCAGGGTGAGGCTTTCCGGATATTCCCGGAACGCCGGAATGTAGGCACCGGCCAGGGTCGTCACGGCCGCGATGGCAGCCACGAGGGTCAGGCGCGGATGGCGCTTGTAAAAGGGCAGGCCCGGCTCGGGCCGCGGGCGCACGCGGCGGATGGCGAAGGCCTGGCTGAGACGGTCGAGCGCGATCGCCATGACGACGATGGCGAGGCCCGCTTCCACGCCGCCGCCGATATCGAGGCGGCGCAGGGCGGTCAGGACGTCGTAACCAAGGCCGCCGGCTCCGATCATCGACGCGATGATCACCATGTTCAGGGACAGCATGATGACCTGGTTGACGCCGACCATCAGCGAGGGCATCGCCGTGGGAATGAGAACCTTCCACATGAGCTGGTGGGGACGGCAGCCGACCATTCGGCCCGCTTCGATCACTTCTTCCGGCACCGATTGCAGGGCAACCGTGGAAATGCGGACCATCGGCGGCATCGCATAGATCACCGTGGCGATCAGCGCCGCCACCGGGCCGAAGCCGAACAGCACCAGGATCGGCACCAGATAGGCGAAGACGGGCACCGTCTGCATGAGGTCGAGAACGGGCCGGAGCATTCGGTCGAACACGGGGTGACGGTAGGCGAGAATGCCGAGCATCAGTCCGCCGGCGATACCGAGCGGCACGGCGATGAGCACCGAGGCCAGCGTCACCATGGCGCTGTCCCACTGGCCGAAGACCGCAAGGTAGGTGAAGCAGCCTCCGACGAGCACCGCCAGCATCCGGTCCTTCGCGTAAAGCGCAAGTCCAACAAAAATCGCGATGATCGCGATCCAGCTGAGTGGCGGCGCCAGTTCCACGGCCTGCTGCCCCTGCCCCAGCAGGAAACCACTTACCAGAAAGTCCCTGACGATGTCGTAGGGCGCCTCGATCAGCGCGGATAGGAACCGTGTGACATCCCGGAACGTGAAGATCCCGAAGTCAAGATCGTCCACCAGCCAGTTCATCGCCGAGGAAATCCAGCTGTCGAGGTTCAACTCGTATTTTGCGGGGTACCGGATGATCCAGCGCGCGTCGAGCGCCTTGTAGAGGGACATCGACCAGGTCGAAAGCGCCCAGGTCGCGAGGAAGAGCCCGGCCCAGAACAGCCGCGGCGCGGTGACAAGTCCGGCCAGGGGTGTCCCTGCCGTTTGCGTGGAATTGGCCTCTTCGTGCACCTGATCGGTCATCCGTTGGTCCGCCCGATCATAACATCGATTGCGGTGCGGGCGTTGATGGTACCTACGGGCATGCCGTTCTCGTCGGTCACCTTGAACGGATGCTCGGCGGCATCGATCTCGCCGATCGTCGCGTCCACGGTCAGGCTGCCTGCCAGTTCGCCGGCATAGATGCCCTCGGGCACGCCTGGCGACATGACCGAGCGCAGACGCATCACCTTGGCCCGCGGAATGTGGCGGGTGAATTCCTCAACGTAGGGCGTTGCCGGGTTCATCACCAGTTCTTCCGGCGTTGCCGTCTGCTCGATGCGGCCGTCCTTCATCACGGCGATGCGGTCGGCAAGGCGGATGGCTTCGTCGAAATCGTGGGTGATGAACACGATGGTCTTGTGCAGCATGGATTGCAGACGCAGGAATTCGTCCTGCATCTCCCGGCGGATCAGCGGGTCGAGCGCCGAAAACGGCTCGTCCAGAAACCACAGGTCGGGATCGGCGACCAGCGAGCGGGCAATGCCGACGCGCTGCTGCTGCCCGCCCGACAACTGGCGGGGATAATAGTCCTCGCGGCCCGACAGGCCGACGATATTGATCATCTGCCGCGCCTTTTCCTCGCGGGTGCGGCGGTCGACGCCCTGCACTTCCAGCGGAAAGGCGGCATTCTGCAGGACAGTCAGATGCGGCAGAAGGGCAAAATGCTGAAACACCATGCCCATTTTCTTGCGCCGTACCTGGATCAGGTTCGCCTCGCTCATGGACAGAAGGTCGCTGCCCTCGAAGTGCACCTCGCCGGCGGTCGGCTCGACCAGGCGCGACAGGCACCGCACGAGTGTGGATTTGCCCGAGCCGGACAGACCCATGATGATGAAGATTTCGCCCTTGCGGATTTGCACGCTGGCATCGCGTACGGCACCGATAATTCCGTTATCGGCCAGATCCTGGTCGCTTGGCGAGCCATTGTGCCGGGCCAGAAATTCCTTGCTCTGATACCCGTAAAGTTTCCAGACTCCACGGCAATCCAGGATGACAGGGCGGTCCATCATCTACTCCGGTCTATAGATCTTGAAGAATGCGGCGGGCCATTATTGGCGCCGCCGCAGCTTTTCGTTACTGGATCCAGGAGCGCCAGGTGTCTTCGTTCGCGGCCATCCATTCCGCGACCACCTTCTCTACCGGCACGCCGTCCAGATCGACCTTGGCGATCATCGCGCCCATATCGTCATTGTTGACCGTGAAGGCCTTGATGGCCGCGGCGGCTCCAGGCCACTTTTCATCGACGCCTTTCCAGGCGACTTTCCAGATCGGGCCGCGCGGCTTGCCGCAGTCATAGGCTGCGTCCGGATTGATCCCGACGGAGGGATCATTGTAGCACTCGGCGGAATATTCCGGGAACTGCACGAAGCTGCCCTTGTACTTCTGCGGTGCCCAATGGGGCGAATAGAGCCAGAGCACGATCGGCGCCTTGCGCTGGTAGGCCGATTCCAGTTCCGCGAAGAGCGCGGCATCGGTGCCAGCGTGCACGACCTCGAAATCCATGCCGAGGGCTTCGACACGCTCGTCGTCGAAACCGCCCCAGGTCACCGGACCGCCAAGATAGCGACCGAAGGGTGCGGTTTCAGGGGTGGAGAATTCCTGGGCACAATCGTTGAGCGCCTTCCAGTCCGGCAGGCCCGGACAGACCTCTTCCATATAGGCGGGATACCACCACTCCTCGATGGCCTGCATGCCGGTCTCGCCCAGATTGACGACCTTGCCGGTTGCCGTGGCTTCATCCATGGCTTCCCGGCCCGTGGTTTCCCAGATTTCCATGGCCACATGAAGATCGCCGGTCTTCAGGCCCGCGAACTGGGCAATGTAGTCGGCCTGGACGTAATCGACATTGTAACCTGCGTTCTTCAGCACCTCGCCCATGATGGTCGTGGTGACGATCTGGCCGGTCCAGTCATGAGTTGTCAGCTTGATCGGATCGGTCGATTCCGGCTCCGCCATCGCGGGTTGCCATGTCAGTGTTGATAGGGCGGCCACCGCCGCCAGAAGCTTACGCGCCATTTTGCTATTCCCCACTCTTTGATCTTTGCCCGATCCGTTTGCCGGCCGGTTTGGAAAGCGTATCAAGAATTCCACAGAATGCAACATCAAATCAACACAGATTGTGGAATTGAGCGTTTTTAGATGTGGCTGTTCCGGAGTTTTTTGTATAACTTCCACGATAGAACACACGCAGGCGCGTATTTTCGACCGTCCGCAAACGGCCGAAACCACAAAATCTGGGAGCTGTCATGGAAGTCGAAGTCGATAAAGTTGTCCGCCAAGCCGTTGAAATCGTTGGCAAGGCCAGCAACATACCGATGAGTTTTTTCCGTGCGCCGCTGGATCTGGAGGCAAAAGACGACGACAGCCCGGTAACCGTTGCCGACCGGAAAACGGAAGCCTTCATCCGGGCGGAACTCGCCGCCGCCTTTCCGGGAGACGGCATCTTCGGCGAGGAGTACGGCACCGAGAACCTCGATGCCGAGGCGATCTGGGTCCTGGACCCCATTGATGGCACCCGTTCCTTCATCACGGGAAACCCGCTGTTCGGCATGTTGCTCGGTCGCTACGTAAACAGGAAGCCGCAGCTTGGCATCGTCAGGATGCCGGCACTGGACGAGACCTATGTCGGTGCGGCCGGACACGGCGCCACCTGCAACGGCACCTCGATCCGCTGCCGGGGCACCCAGCGCCTGTCCGAGGCCATGGTCTATATCAACGAGACCGAAAGGCTGCTGGCGGACGACCCCGCGCGCTTTGCGAGGTTGTGCAAGGCCGGACACACGCGCCGCATGGCCTACGACTGCTATCCCCATGCCCTTGCCGCTTCCGGACAGATCGACGCGGTGATCGACTTCGGGCTGGAGCCCTATGACTTTTTGCCCCTCGTCGCCCTGGTGGAAGCCGCCGGCGGCATCATGTGCGACTGGAACGGAAATCCGCTCGATCTCAATTCCGACGGCCGCGTCATTACCGCCGCGACGCCGGAACTGCGGGACGAATTGCTGGACCTTCTGGGGGCCTGACAAAAAAGTGGCGGACCCGGGAGGATCCGCCATAGGGGCTGCACCAAGAGACGGTGAGCAAGTCAGTTGAAACCTTCTAACCGGCGCGCACGGCTGCGACATGTCCGCTGAACGCCGGGCTTTGCATGAGGGCTTTGCACCGCTCGAAACGGTTGGTCGCATAGGCCCAGAAATCTTCCGCCGGATTGCCGTCCGCGTGCTGGATCAGGCCCCAGAGCGTCCAGAGCAAATCGCACATGGCCTTGTAGATAACGACGCGTCCCAATTGGGCGGCTGTCGGCTCCCGGCCGAAATAGCCGATGAGAAGTTCACGCTCCTGCGCCTCGTCCATGCCCGCCTCGACGGAGAGATCACCGACATCCCAAAGCGGATCGTTCATGCCGGAATATTCCCAGTCGACGATCCACATCACCTCGCCGTCGTCGAGAAAGTTCTCGCACAGCGGATCGCAATGGCAAGGCGCGAGCGGCACGGGATTGGCGGCCAGCGCCTCCTTGACCGGTTCTGAAGCCCTGACGATGTCGTGGTAGCCGTCCGGCAGCTCTGCCGCCTTCTTCGACAGCACGGCGAGGTAATCGTCGATCATCGAGAACAATTCAAAACGGAAGTCGAAGCTTTCGCCCGAATTGTGCAGACGGGCCAGCGCCTCACCGGCCCGGCCCGGAGATCCGGCACGGCTCTTGAAGAGTTCCGGCGTCATCGTGGTGATGCCGCCGATGGTCCGCGTGACCATGGTGCCGGAGTTTGCATCCGCCCACAGCACCTCGGGCGAAACACCGGCCCGGTGCGCCGCATTGGCATTGGTGATTTCCACCGAGCGGTCGATATATTCCTCGGTTCCCTCGCCCGGGATCCGCACGATCACGTCGCCCACGGGCGAGACCACCCGATGCACGAGATTGGTCAGTCCGCCGAGGCGTGAAATGGTGCAGTCCTTCGCTTTGACCCCGGCAAACCCGGGTGCATTGCGCAAGGCCCTGACGATCCTTTCCTGATGCTCCGTCATCGGTTCCTCCCTCATGATTTCAGTCGTTCGTTCTGCGGATCATAGAGCGGCCCGTCGACGCGCCGGATGGCGTGGCGGTCACCGAACACCTCGACTTCAAACGCATCCCGGTCCCACAGCGAGGCGTCGAGATAGCCGAAGAGGATCGTCTTGCCGATGGTATGGCCAAAGCCCGCGGAGGTTGCCAGAGACACTGTCCGGCCGTCGCTCAGGATCGTCTCGCCGCCATAAAGGGGCAACCTTGCCTCGGTAACAAAGGTGCAAAGTTTGCGGGTGGGACCTTCGGATTTCTGTTTCGCCAGCACGTCGCGGCCCAGGAAATCGCCGCCGGACTTCAGGTGAACGCGGAAACCGAGCCCCGCCTCGACCGGCGTGTAGTCGGGAGAGATGTCGCCGGACCAGTAGAGATAGCCCTTTTCCAGCCGGAGACTGTCGATGGCGCGATAGCCGGCATCGCGGATGCCGGACGCTTCACCGGCCGCCCGCAAGGTTTTGTAGACATGCGCGCCGAATTCGGTCGGCACATGCAGCTCCCAGCCGAGCTCGCCGACGAAGCCGATGCGCACGGCACGGACCGGTGCCGCACCGATGGTGATGTCTTGTGCCGTTCCGAACGGAAACGCCTCGTTGGAGACATCCTCCTCGCAGACGGCCTGCAGCACATCGCGGGCTTTCGGCCCACAAATGTTGATGACGGCCCGCGCCGAGGTCATCTCGACCAGCTGCACCGAACCGTCCTTCGGCATATGTCGCCGGATCCAGTCCGCGTCATGAGTGCCGAAACCGGAGCCCGTGACGATGTAGAAATGATCCGGGCCGAGGCGCGTGATCGTCAGATCCGCCTCGATGCCGCCATGTTCATTGCACAGTTGCGCATAGATAACCGACCCTGCCGGGCGGTCCATGTTGCAGGCGGCCAGCTTCTGCAGGCAGTCGAGCGCGCCGGGTCCGATCATTTCAAACTTGGCAAAACTGGACTGGTCGATCAGTGCCACGCCTTCACGCACGGCCCGATGCTCCTCGGCGGCGAACCTGTGCCAGCCCGGTTCCAGGAAATCGAGCTGGTCCACCGGCGCCACCCCTTCCGGGGCGAACCAAAGCGGACGTTCCCAACCGTTCCTGGAACCGTAAACCGCGCCGTTATCCTTCAGGATGCCATGGAGCGGCGACAGCCGCAGGTCGCGGGCACTTTCATGTTCCTGACCGGGATACCGCATCTTGTAGTGATGGGCGTAATGCTCCACGGCACGCGGATACATGAAGGTTTTGGTGCCGTGATGCGGACCAAACCGGCGGATGTCGAGCGGCCACAGATCCAGGCTCGGCCTGCCTTCTGTGATCCATTCGGCGATCATCTCGCCGGCGCCTCCACCGGCGGCAATGCCATAGAGAAAGCCCGTGGCAACCATCAGGTTCTCCACTTCCGGCGCCCAGCCCATCACGAAGTCGCCGTCGGCGGAATAGGGGATCGGACCATTGATCACGGTCCTGACGCCGACTTCGTTGAGGATGGGCGTCACTTCTGCGGCAAGTTCGGCCAGCGGACCGAAGCGATCCAGATTGTCCGGCAGAAGCTGGCGGACGAACTCGCCCGGAATGCCCTTGTCGCCGAAGGGCAGCGTGCCCTCCTCGTAACCGCCGATGACCAGACGGCCGCCGGCATCGGGTTTGTAATAGACGAGCCTTTCGGGATCACGCAGGGTCGGCAGACGCTTGACCAGATCGACGTCCGGAAGCGGCTCGGTAACGATGTACTGATGTTCGACGGCACAGGCTGGCACTCGCACGCCCAGTTTGGCGCCGAGTTCCCGGCTCCACATGCCTGCCGCCAGCACGACGACATCGGCTGTATAATCCCCCTCCGGCGTCATAACCCTGGTGATACGGCCGTCGGTCACCTCGAAGTCCTCGACCTTGACGCCCTGCCTGATCGTCACGCCGTGCTTGCGGGCGGCCGAGGCGATCGCCTGGGTCAGGCTGGCGGGATCCACATGGCCGTCGGAGGGAATGAAGGCCGCGCCGTGCAGTCCGCTCGCGTCGATATAGGGAAAGAGTTCCTTCGCCTCCTCGGCGGAGATCATGTGCATCTCCAGATCGAAGCTGCGCGCCATGGTGGTCAAGCGCTTGGCTTCCAGCAAACGTTCCTTCGTTGCCGCAAGCCGCAGGCTGCCGACTTTCTTCCAGTCGAACGCCATCCCGGTTTCTTCTTCCAGCCGGTCATACATGGCCACCGAGCGTTTCAGCATCCGTGTGGTGTTGCGCGAGGACCGAAGCTGACCGACGAGCCCGGCCGCATGCCAGGTCGCACCTTCCGTCAGCGACGCCTTTTCAAGGAGAACCACATCCTTCTCGCCGTTCCTTGCGAGATGATAGGCAATCGAGCAGCCGATGACGCCGCCGCCAATGATGAGGTACTTCGTTTCCCGTCGGCTCATTCCCACTCCCTCGCTTTCACACTGCGCTTCACGCGATTAGGAGGCGATTTTGAGCGAAAAGCAACACAAAACCACATAATTCAACGAAAAACGTTGCTTTTTGTGAAATTGTTCTTTCAATTTGACCTGTTGATTTCCGTTCTGGCGCGCGATGGCGACCCGTTCACACAAATAGCGAAAGTGAACTGCCAGCGAAGCCGGCCCGGACTGTTGGCAAACTCCGCAATCCAAGCCCCTCCTCATCCTGAGGCGATGAGCGTAGCGAAGCCTCGAAAGGTGGATGGCATTTCAAGGCGTTTGCAGCCTACGCTTCGTAACGGGCCTTCGGGACAGGTCTCCGCCCCCCCTCGGGAGAAGGGCGTTCGTCGGGTCTGTCTGCAAGCTGCGCAAGCAGATCTGGCCGCAGGCAGTACGCAGTCAGCCCGCCAGATGAACCTCGATCCCCCATTCGAGAATGGCTTCCCGCAGGCCGTCCACGGGTCTCATGTCCGTCACGAGATGGTCGACGCGCTTCGGGTCTCCAATGGTCACCGGGGCTTCCCGGCCGAACTTGCTGGAATCGCACGCCATGATGCGCACGCTGGAATTGCCCATGATGTTGCGTGAGAATTTCGCCTCTTCCAGGTCGAAAAGGGTGAAGCCCTTGCGCTGGTCGAGACCGGCGGCGGACAGAATCGCGAAATCGGTGTGGAAGTTCAACACGAATTCCATGGCATCCGCGCCGAAAACCCCGCCATCCTGGCTTCTGAGTTCTCCGCCGGCCATGAAAACCCGGTTCTCGTTGCGCATGGACAGACGGTAGGCGACGTAAACCGAGTTGGTCACAATCATCAGCTTGCGGTGGCTGCGCAGAGCGTCGGCGATATAGGCCGTGGTGCTGCCGATATCGAGGAACAGGGAGCTTTCGTTCGGAATCATGCGCGCGACGGTGGCGGCAATCCGTTTCTTGGCATCCAGATTGACGTTCAAACGTTCCTGGAGGTTGCCGTCCTCCTCTTCCTCCTGATCGACCAGTTGCACGCTGCCGTGGGATTTTTCCACCGCGCCCATATCCACGAGGCGCTTGACGTTGCGGCGTACGGTTTCGCCCGACACGTCGAGCAATTCGGCCAGCGAACTGATCTTCTGCAACCCACCCGCCTTACGCAATTCGTTGAGAATCTGCCGTTGTGTGTGATTGGGGTACGGGTCCATCCGCGTGACGCTCCTCCGGGTGAATATGTCACAAAACTAGGTGAACCCTCCACGAAAGACCACAACCATTGTGGAATTCATCAAAATTTCACACGAACCAACATTCGAGTGTTGAATTAGTGTGGACTTTTGAGGAAAGATGTGCATATTAGCATTGAAAATGTGGATTTCAGATGAGGCAGGGTGAATCACGTGAATCCGAACCCGGGAACACGTGGCCTCCTTTCACCAGACCAAGCCCCACCGGCAATCGACACAACAACATCAGGGCCAGGACCAAAGCAGGCCAAACGAAGTGAGGACCACATGACCGACATCCCCTCTTCCTCTCAGGTCGTTGTCATCGGCGGAGGTATCGTCGGATGCTCGACGGCTTACCACCTTGCCAAGGCAGGGGTCGAAGTGGTCCTGCTTGAAAGAAAGAAGCTGACGTCGGGCACCACATTCCATGCCGCCGGCCTCGTCGGCCAGCTGCGCTCCAACGCCAATGTGACCCAGCTGCTCGGCTACTCCATCGACCTCTACCGCAAGCTCGAAGAAGAAACCGGGCTGGCCACCGGCTGGAAGATGAACGGCGGCCTCAGGCTCGCCTGCACCGAGGAACGCTGGACGGAAGTTCGCCGCCAGGCGACAACGGCGCACAGCTTCGGCCTCGACATGCAATTGCTGACGCCGAAGGAGGCGCTGGAATTGTGGCCGCTGATGAACATCGACGACCTCGTCGGCGCAGCGTTTCTGCCGACGGACGGCCAGGCCAACCCGTCCGACATCACACAGGCGCTCGCCAGAGGCGCGCGCATGGCCGGTGCCAGGATCTTCGAGGACACCAAGGTGCTTTCGGTCGACATCCAGGACGGCGTCATCAAGGGTGTCGAGACCGAACACGGCCGCGTCGACTGCGAAAAGGTCGTGGTCTGCTGCGGCCAGTGGACCCGCACCTTCGCCAAGACCTATGGTGTCAACGTGCCGCTCGTGCCGGTCGAGCACCAGTACATGGTGACCGAACGCATCGAAGGCGTGCCCTCCAACCTGCCGACCCTGCGCGACCCCGACCGCCTCACCTATTACAAGGAGGAAGTCGGCGGCCTGGTGATGGGCGGCTATGAACCGAACCCGATCCTGTGGGCGAAGGAAGGCATTCCGAAAGGCTTTCACTACACGCTGCTCGACAGCAACTTCGATCATTTCGAACAGCTGATGGAATTGTCGCTCGGCCGTGTTCCGGCGCTGGAAACCGCCGGCATCAAGGAACTCATCAACGGTCCGGAGAGCTTCACGCCCGACGGCATGTTCATTCTCGGAGAAGCACCCGAACAGCCCAACTTCTTCGTCGGTGCGGGCTTCAATGCCTTCGGCATCGCCGCCGGTGGCGGCGCGGGCATGGCACTTGCGGAATGGGTGCGCAACGGCGAGCCTCCTTTCGACCTGTGGCCCGCAGACATCCGCCGCTTCGGCCGACCGCATTTCGACGACGACTGGATCCGCCAGCGCACCTACGAAGCTTATGGCAAGCATTACACGATGGCCTGGCCGTCCGAGGAACATCACTCGGCGCGCCCCTGCCGCAAGTCGCCCCTATACGACACGCTGCTTGCCGACGGTGCCGTCTTCGGCGAGAAACTCGGCTGGGAACGGCCCAACTGGTTCGCCGATGTCTCGGCCGGCGAGGAGCAGAAGGACATCTACACCTTCCAGCGCCCGAACTGGCATAAAGCGGTCGGACGCGAGCACAAGGCCTGCCGCGAGAGCGCCGCGCTGTTCGACCAGACGTCCTTCGCCAAATTCCTTCTCAAGGGACCCGATGCCTGCGACGCCCTGAGCTGGATCGCCTCCAACGATGTCGACAAGCCCGTCGGCAGCCTGGTCTACACCCAGATGCTCAACGACCGGGGCGGGATCGAGTGCGACCTGACCGTCGCCCGGATCAAACGGGACGAGTATTATATCGTCACCGGAACCGGCTATGCGACGCACGACTTCGACTGGATCTCGCGCAACATTCCTGCGGGCATGAACGCTCAGCTGGTCGACATCACTTCCTCCAATTCCGTGCTCTCGCTGATGGGCCCGAAGGCGCGCGACATTCTGGAAAAGGTCACATCGTCCGATGTCTCCAACGAGGCCTTCCCGTTCGGCACGGTCAAGGTCATCGGCATCGCCGGCTGCCCCGTGACGGCCCTGCGCGTCACCTATGTCGGTGAGCTTGGCTGGGAGCTGCACGTGCCCGTCGAATATGCAAGTGCCGTCTATGCGGCGCTCCATGAGGCCGGCAAGTCCCTCGGCCTGGTCAACGCCGGTTACCGCGCCATCGAAACCCTGCGGCTTGAAAAGGGATACCGCGCCTGGTCCTCCGACATCGGGCCGGACCACACGCCGGACGAAGCCGGTCTCGGATGGGCCGTCAAGATGAAGAAGAACATCGACTTCAAGGGCCGCTCCGCCGTGGAAGCCCAGCGCCTCGGGGGCGTAAAGAAGAAGATGGCCACCTTCGTCACCGATCCGGACATCATCCTGCTCGGCCGTGAAACCATCTACCGCAACGGCGAGCGCGTCGGCTGGCTGACGTCGGCGGGCTTCGGCCACACGATCGGCAAGTCCATCGGCATGGGCTACATCCGTAATGCGGACGGCGTCACCGCCGACTACATCAGGGATGGCGACTACGAACTGGAAGTCGCGACCGAACGTGTCCCCTGCAGCGTGACGCTGGCCCCGCTCTACGATCCCAGGATGGAAAAGGTGAAGGCATGATGCTTGCCGACGCTTCCGTCAGCATCGTCAACTCCCAAAGCCGGTCCCCCATCGTCCTCGTTTGCGAACATGCTTCGCACCACATCCCCGAGGCCTATTCCGGCCTCGGGCTGGAGGCCGATGCCGCCCGCTCCCACGCCGCGTGGGATCCGGGCGCGGACGGGGTGGCCAGGGAGATGAGCCGCCTGCTGAACGCTCCGCTGGTCCGCTCGAACGTTTCCCGTCTCGTCTACGACTGCAACCGGCCACCGCATTCGCCGACGGCCATTTGCGAGACCTCGGAAATCTACGACGTTCCCGGCAACCGCAATCTCACGCCGGAAGCGCGTGCCCATCGTGTCGAGACCGTCTACCGTCCTTTCCGGGCCGCGCTCCGGGAGACGCTGGCCTCGCGCAAGCAGGGTGTGCTGGTCACTGTCCACAGCTTCACGCCCGTCTATCACGGCCGGAAGCGCGAAGTGGAACTGGGCATTCTGCACGACAGGGATACGCGGCTTGCGGACGCCATGCTGGCAGGCGCGACCCGGCATACGGACCTTGTCGCACGCCGCAACGAGCCCTATGCCCCGCGCGACGGCGTGACCCATACGCTGGCCGAACACGCCCTGCCACGGGGTTGGCCGAACGTGATGCTGGAGATCCGCAACGACCTGATCGACACGGAAGCCCGACAGACAAAGATCGCCAGACAGCTGCGGGCACTTCTGATCGATGCGCTCGACCGCATGGCCTTCGACCCGCTGCCCGTGAGCATTGCCGCCTCCTGAACGCAACCGGCCGGCTCCGGCCTCATGACGCTTGCAGAGTGAGAGCCTCTCTCGATGAACAAGACAACTGTGTGCATCTCCCCCATCGACGGGACCGTTCTCGCCGAACGTCCCCTCCTCGACCGGAGCGAGGCAGCGGCCATAGCCGAACGTGCCCGGTCAGCTCAAAAGGCATGGGCCGCCCGCCCGCTTTCCGAGCGCATCGACCTTGTCATGAAGGGCGTCGCGTTGGTCGGAGAAGACAATGCCGGCATCGTGCCGGAACTCGCCCGCATGATGGGTCGCCCGGTTCGCTACGGCGGCGAGTTCGGCGGCTTCCAGGAACGGGCCGCCTACATGGCCTCCATCGCCGAAGAGGCCCTGGCTCCGGTCACTGTTGAAGAAGATGCCGGTTTCAGCCGGCAGATCCGGCGCGAACCTCATGGCGTGGTCCTCGTCATCGCACCCTGGAACTATCCTTACATGACGGCGATCAACACCCTGGCCCCTGCGCTCATTGCCGGAAACGCCGTCATCCTGAAACACTCCGACCAGACGCTTCTGGTCGGCGAAAGGCTGGAGAAGGCCTTCCACGAGGCCGGTATTCCCGATGACGTCTTCCGCAATGTGATCCTCGATCACGCGACGACCGAGGGCCTGATCGCGGACAAGGCATTCGATTTCGTCAACTTCACCGGGTCGGTGCGCGGGGGCCGGGAGATCGAGACCGCCGCGGCAGGCACCTTTACGCCCGTCGGCCTGGAACTCGGCGGCAAGGACCCCGGCTATGTGATGGAGGATGCCGACCTCGACTGGGCGGTCGAGACGCTGATGGATGCCGCCTTCTTCAATTCCGGCCAGTGCTGCTGCGGCATTGAACGCATCTACGTCGCGGAAACCCTTTTCGACGCGTTCATCGAAAAGGCCTCCGCCTGGGTCTCCGCGCTGAAGCTCGGCAATCCGCTCGATCCGGAGACCACCCTCGGGCCGATGGCCCACCGGCGCTTTGCCGAAACCGTGCGTGCCCAGATCGCAGATGCGCTGGCCAGGGGCGCGCGCGGACTGATCGACCCGACCCTGTTTCCGGCGGACGATGGCGGGGCCTTTCTCGCACCGCAGATCCTTGTCGGCGTCAACCACGACATGGAGGTCATGCGCGAGGAAAGCTTCGGTCCGGTCGTCGGCATCATGCCGGTCCGGGACGACGACGAAGCCGTCGCGCTGATGAACGACAGCAAATACGGCCTGACCGTGTCTCTCTGGACGGCCGATCCGGACCGCGCGGCACGGATCGGTGCCCGCATGGAAACCGGCACGGTGTTCCTGAACCGGGCCGACTATCTCGATCCGGCCCTGTGCTGGACAGGCTGCAAGGAAACGGGCCGGGGCGGCGCCCTGTCCGTCATCGGCTACCACAATCTGACCCGACCGAAATCCTATCACTTCAGGAAGAAGAAATGAGCCTCAAAGCCAACTGGTCCTACCCCACCGCCATCCGCTTCGGCGCCGGACGGATCGCGGAAATCGGCGAGGTCTGCGCTGCCGCCGGCATCAAGCGGCCGCTGCTTGTCACCGACCGGGGTCTGGCCGCCATGGAAATCACGAAGCGCACGCTGGCGCTGATGTCGCAAGCAGGACTCGGCGATGCGATGTTCTTTGAAGTCGATCCCAATCCGAACGAGAAGAACCTGGAGGCCGGGCTCAAAATGTTCCGCGAAGGTGGGCATGACGGCGTCATCGCCTTCGGCGGCGGCTCCGGACTGGATCTCGGCAAGATGGTCGCCGTCATGTCCGGCCAGACCCGCCCGGTGTGGGATTTCGAGGATGTCGGCGACTGGTGGACCCGTGCCGATCCGGACGGCATTGCCCCCATCATTGCCGTGCCGACCACCGCAGGCACCGGATCGGAAGTCGGACGCGCCAGCGTCATCACCAACTCCGAGACCCACATCAAGAAGATCATCTTTCACCCGAAGGTTCTGCCGGCAATAGTCATCGCCGATCCGGAACTGACCGTCGGGATGCCGCCGAAGATCACGGCCGGAACCGGCATGGATGCTTTCGCCCATTGCCTGGAGGCCTATTGTTCGCCGCATTTTCACCCGATGAGCCAGGGCATAGCCCTGGAGGGCATGCGGATCGTCAAGGACTACCTGCCCAGGGCTTACAGGGACGGCACGGATCTGGAAGCACGCGGTCAGATGCTGGTGGCGGCGTCCATGGGCGCGGTGGCCTTCCAGAAGGGCCTTGGCGCAATCCATGCGATCTCGCATCCGATCGGTGCCGTCTACAACACCCATCACGGCACGACCAATGCGGTGGTGATGGCCGCAGTGCTCGACCTCAACAGGCCGGAAATAGAAGAACGCGTCGAAAAAGCCGCCGCCTATCTCGGTATCGAGGGCGGCTTCGACGGGTTCCGCGCCTATGTCACCAATCTCAATGCCGTTCTGGGCATTCCGGAAAGGCTCTCCGAGATGGGGGTCGGCACGGACCGGCTCGACGAACTGGTGGCGATGGCCCTCGACGATCCATCCTGCGGCGGCAATCCGGTCGGGTTAACCGCCGGCAATGTCCGCGCCCTGCTCATCGCGACGATCTGAACGCAGGGTTCCCCCAATTCAGCGGAAGGCGCCGGATTGAACTGCCCCCTGAAAACCTGCCGGGGCTAAGGACACGCCCCACCACCGAACTCACGGCCGGCTGCGGCGGAAAGGACCGGAAATGAAGATACTTGTACCTGTCAAACGGGTGATCGACTACAACGTGAAGGTCAGGGTCAAGGCCGACCAGAGCGGTGTCGAGCTGAGCAACGTGAAGATGTCGATGAACCCTTTCGACGAGATCGCCGTCGAGGAGGCCATCCGTCTGAAGGAAGCCGGTCAGGCGAGCGAAGTGATCGTCGTCTCCATCGGCCCGCAGCAGGCACAGGAAACCCTGCGCACGGCGCTTGCCATGGGCGCGGACCGCGCCATCCTGATCACCCTTGAAGACACGGACGCCGACATGGAACCGCTTGGCGTTGCCAAGCTTCTCAAGGCGATCACCGAGCGGGAGGGTCCTGCGTTGATCATCGCCGGCAAGCAGGCGATCGACAATGACATGAACGCCACCGGGCAGATGCTCGCCGCCCTTCTTGGCTGGAGCCAGGCGACCTTTGCCTCGGACCTCGTACTCGAGGCGGAAAGTGCTGTGGTGACGCGTGAAATCGACGGCGGCCTTCAGACCATCCGGGTCAAGCTGCCGGCAGTCGTCACCGTCGACCTCCGGCTCAACGAGCCGCGCTATGCCAGCTTGCCCAACATCATGAAAGCCAAGAAGAAACCGCTGGAGCAGATCGCGGCAAGCGATCTTGGCGTCGATGCCGCCCCGCGCCTGCAGGTCACGAAGACGGCCGAACCCAATGAACGCCAGGCCGGAGTGATTGTCGCGGACACCGGCGCGCTTGTCGGCAAACTACAGGAAATGGGAGTGTTGTGATGTCCGTTCTGCTTCTTGCCGAAATCCAGGGATCCGAGCTGGTTCTGGACGCAAACGCAAAGGCTGTGAAGGCCCTGTCCGGGCTTGGTGAGGTAACGG
>NZ_JBNKYW010000129.1:0-4210 GCF_050301095.1 Roseibium sp. | reverse complement strand
GTAGACCGGCCTGGCCTTGACGGAGGTCTGTCCGGCGGAAACATCCACCAGATCGACACCGGCGGCCCGGAACAGCTTCGCGATTTCGACGGCGTCGTCCGGCGTGATGCCTTCCTCGCCCACCCAGTCGTTGGCCGAGATACGCACCGACATCGGCTTTTCTTCCGGCCAGACGGCACGCATCGCCTTGAAGACCTCGAGCGGCCAGCGCATTCGGTTTTCCAGCGAACCGCCGTATTCGTCGGTGCGGACGTTGGAGACCGGCGAAATGAAGGACGACAGCAGATAGCCGTGTGCGGCGTGCAGCTCGATCATGTCGAAGCCGGCCCGTCCGGCCATTTCGGCAGCCGCCACGAACTGGTCGCGGATCTCGTCCATTTCAGCGCGCGTGATTTCGCGCGGCACGGCATGACCTTCCGCCCAGGGGATGGCAGACGCGGAGACAACCTCCCAGTTGCCTTCCGGCAGAGGTTCATCCATGCCTTCCCAACCGATGCGTGTGGAGCCCTTGCGGCCGGAATGGCCGATCTGGCAGCAGATCTTCGCATCGGTTTCCCGGTGCACGAAGTCGGTCAGCCGCTTCCAGGCAGTTTCATGCTCGGGCGCATAAAGGCCGGGACAGCCCGGCGTGATCCGGCCTTCGGCGCTGACGCAGGTCATTTCCACATAGACGAGGCCCGCCCCGCCCTTGGCGCGTTCGCCATAGTGGATGAAATGCCAGTCGGTCGGGCTGCCGTCGACAGCCTTGTACTGGGCCATCGGCGAGACCACGATGCGGTTCTTCAATTCCATGCCACGCAGCTTGATAGGCGTGAACATCGGCGAGCGGACCGGTGCGTTGGGCGATACACCCGACTGGTCCATGAACCAGCGCTCGGCCGATTCCAGCCACTTCGGATCGCGCAGGCGCAGATTTTCGTGGCTGATGCGCTGGGAACGGGTCAGCATGGAATAGTTGAGCTGGACCGGATCGAGATGGAGATAACGCTCGACGTGCTCGAACCATTCCAGCGAGTTGCGTGCCGCCGACTGCAGACGCAGCACCTGAAGCCTGCGGTCCTCCTCGTAGCGCGTGAAGGCAGCCTTCATGTCGGCTTCTTCGTGCAGGTAATCGGCGAGCGCGATCGCGGATTCAAACGCCAGTTTCGAGCCGGAACCGATGGAGAAATGCGCGGTCGCGGCGGCATCGCCGAGGAGCACCACGTTTTCGTAGCTCCACTTTTCGCAAAGCACCCGCGGGAAACGGATCCAGGCGGAGCCGCGGATGTGGCGGGCGTTGGTCATCAGGGAATGGCCGCCGAGGTGATCCTTGAAGATCTCCTCGCAGGTCCTGATGCTTTCCTCCTGGCTCATCTGGCCGAAGCCGAAGGCATCGAAGGTGTCCTGCGCGCATTCGACAATGAAGGTCGCCGTTTCATCGTCGAACTGATAGGCGTGCGCCCAGACCCAGCCGTGCTCGGTTTCCTCGAAGATGAAGGTGAAGGCGTCAGCGAATTTCTGGTGCGTGCCGAGCCCGACGAACTGGCACAGGCGCTGGTCGATGTCCGGCTTGAAGGTATCCTGGTAGAGCGTGCGCGTCTTGGAGTTCAGACCGTCGGCGGCAACGACCAGATCGTAGTCCTTGCGGTAGTCTTCGGCGCTTTCGACTTCCGTCTCGAATTTCAGGTTGATGCCGAGCTCGCGGGCGCGCTCCTGAAGGAGAAGCAGCAGCTTCATCCGGCCGATGCCGCAGAAGCCGTGCCCGGTGGAAACCAGCCGCTCACCCTTGAAATGCAGGGCGATGTCATCCCAGTAGGCGAAGTTCTCGCCGATGGACTTGGCACTGACCGGATCGTTGGCAGCCAGGTTCTGGAGCGTTTCCTCGGACAGAACCACGCCCCAGCCGAAAGTGTCATCGGGACGGTTACGCTCGATCACGTCGATTTCGTGAGAGGGATCCCGCAGCTTCATGGAGATGGCGAAGTAGAGGCCACCCGGCCCTCCACCCAAACAAGCAATCCGCATTAGATCCTCCGTACGCTGAATTGGATGTCTTCAGCGAACCACAATTCCGAATTTGCTTCAAGCCTAAAATTTCAAGCTTAAAATAATTTTCCCTCACGCCGCCTTCCGCAGGTTCCCGGTTGTTGCGCGGCACAAGAGCAGGAAAAGACGGTGAGTGACGAAGCGAAAAGGAGGTCCCCGGAAGAATGCGGCGTGACTGCGCCCGCCACCATCGCCTTCCCGGACGCAGCGCAGCGAAGATCCGGGAGCGGAGAAACTGTGCCACTTGCCCAGGAAGAACATGAAGATGCAGGAGCTTGCAACGCCCTTGATCCCCGTTCGCGCTCCGCTTGACCGGGAAGGCACCAAAAGAAGAGGCTGGCGCTGGAACTGGCTACTGACTGGAATGGTCCGCGCACAGGCTTCGCCTGCGACGCCAGCCAAGCTGCCCGGACCTTTATTCCGCCCGTGATTTTCGCGGTGCAAAAGACGCATCACCGGAAGTCTGTTCCAATCCGGGCAGGTCCCGTCAGGTCGCCAGCATCTTCTCCGCGAGGCGCAGGATGCGCTCAGGATCGGGATGATGGGTAGCCTTGTCTTTCATTCGCGCCCAAAGGACCCGCAGCAGGGTCTTGACTGTCAGCCTCATGAAGTCGTGGGCCTTGGCCGAGGGGTCAGCGCTTGCCAGAACCGCGTCCCGTGCCCTGCACCATTCCGACAGGTTTTCCGCGGACTGTGCACCGGAATCCTTCAGGAACCGTTCGAAGGCTGCGCCCGCCGCGCCCGGCAGAAGGCGGGTGACAAGGGCACGCTCGTGAATGCCGTTGGCGCCTTCATAGATCGCGGTGATGCGCACGTCGCGATAGCATTGCTCGAGGAAATATTCCTTCAAGTAACCATAGCCGCCCAGAACCTGCATGCCGAGTTCGGTCGCCCGCATGCCCGCCTCGGTGCAACAGACCTTGGCAACCGGCGTCAGGAACTCCGCGAGATCCGGATCTTCGCCCGCTTCCACCGTGACCAGCGCCAGATGGGTAATCGCCCGGCCACCCAGAGCCAGCGCGTCGATTTCATCCAGCATGCGCCTGACGTCCGCATGGCGGTCCAGCGTCACCGGCTTTCCGTCCACGCCGCGCCCCTGCACGCGCTCGGCGGCATAGGTCCGGGCAATGTCGGCGGCGCGCGCCGCATGGGCGACGCCCTGCAAGGCGACGTCCACGCGGGCATGGTTCATCATCGTGAACATCGCCTTCAGCCCCGCACCCTCCGCGCCGACAAGCTCCGCCTCGGCGCTGTCGAACCGGAGCTGGCAGGTGGGCGACGCGTGAAGCCCCATCTTTTCCTCGATACGGGTCACCGTGACGGCGTTGCGGCTGCCATCCACCAGAGTGCAAGGACACAGGAACAGCGACAGTCCCTTGACGCCTTCGTCCGAAGTTCTGGCGAGCACCAGATGGTGGATCTTTGCGCTCATGTCCTGGTCACCGCCGGAGATGAAGATCTTTTCGCCCGAGATTCTCCAGCCGTTGCCGGTGTTTTCCGCCTTGCAGCGGATGCGGGAGAGATCCGATCCGGCTTCCGGTTCCGTCAGGCACATGGTGGCCAGCGCCTCGCCGGAGGCAAAGTCAGGGATGTAGCGCTGCTGCTGGTCTTCCGAGCCGAAGGCAAGCAGGGTGCGGACCGCGCCGGACGCCAGACTGGTGACCATCTGCAGGCTGTGGTTCGCACCGGTAAAAATCTCGGAAGTGATCGACAATGCCGTCGCCTCGAGCCCCTGACCGCCAAACCTTTCCGGAACCGTCAGGCCCGGCCAGCCCTGTTCCGCGTAGGCCTGATAGGCCTCCTTGAACCCTTCCGGCATGATGACGCGTCCGTCTTCCTGCCGGCAGCCCTGGGCGTCTCCCGGCTCGTTGAGCGGGGCGAGCTGTTCCTCGGCAAAGGCGGCGAAGTGGCCGCCGATTTCCGCCGCCAGCTCCCCGTCCCAATGGGGCAGCCTTGCCGCGCCTGCCACATGGGTCAGCGTGAACAGGATGTCGTCGAGCGGGGCTGAGAACGGTTTCATGTGTCGGTTTCTCTCGTTAGTGCCGGAGAGAAGGTCTCCTCTCCCACGTCCTCATCCTGAGGAGGACCGTCAGGTCCGTCTCGAAGGATGAGGATGAGTGAATGGCAGACTTTCTCAATGCGCCGTCATGGGGTCGCCGGTCCTCAATGGACCGAAAACAGCGAA
>NZ_JBNKYW010000128.1:0-25523 GCF_050301095.1 Roseibium sp. | reverse complement strand
GCACGATTACCGCCGGTGGGTTCCCGGGTCGTCCATCGGACTGTTCCAGGAACTGGGTCTGGTCGACAACTCCATCTCCACCGACAAGCTTATTGCTAAGCGTAAGCTGAGGCCCGGCATCCGGCCCCCGTGGCAGTTTGGGTCCGCGAATGACTGGAGTCGCCAGCTGAGGTCCGGTGACCCATTTACAACACCGTACAATTAGGTCCCGGCAAGCCTTGCAAAGGCTGGCTCTTCCGGTTGACTTCCCCGTTCGCGGACCCGCTAATGCCTTGGTGGATGGGCAAGCGGCTGAGCAGGATGAGCGATCTGTCAGGTATCTCGAGGCAAATTGCATTTTTGCTGGCTGTGCTCCTGCTTGTGTCGGCCTGTGCCGGTCCGCCGGACAACATCATAGGTCTGGATAGCCCTTCCTCATCGTTGTCCCGGTTGCAGGGCCTGAAAAGCCGCGAAGTCTACATTTTGACGACGCGCGCTGCTTCCGACGATCCGGCATTGCTGTTTTCGGGAGATCGCGGTGAGGGATTGAGCCTTGCGAAGGTCCGGGTGACCATTCCGCCGGGCCACAAGACCGGTCACATCGAGCGCGCAAAATCATTGCCGCCGGACCCGCGCAAGGATTTCACCATCGTCGATCCCGAAGTCTTTGCCACGGACAATGCGTTTGTTGCGGACCTTCGGCGGAAGATCCGCAGTCAGCCGAAATCCGGGAGAGATGTGCTGCTGTTCGTGCACGGTTTCAACACAACCTTGACCGACGCGATCGTTCGAACGGCTCAATTTGCAAATGACATGAATTTTTCCGGTGTGCCGGTGGTCTTCAGTTGGGCATCCAAAGGCAAGGTGCTCGACTATGTCTACGACCTGAACAGCACTTTGACCGCCAGGGACCGTCTCGTCGACGGTGCAAACCTGCTCGACAAAGCCTCACCGACCGGGTTTGACCTCGTGGCCCACTCGATGGGTAACTTCTTGACGATGGAGGCCATCCGTCAGGCCGCGATGCAGAAACGGTACAACACCACCGGTAAGATCAGGACGGTCATACTTGCATCGCCGGATATCGACATAGATGTGTTCGAGACGCAGATCAGGCAACTTCCCCGCAGCCAACGGAAATTTTACGTCCTGATTTCCCATAACGACAAGGCGCTCAGCTTTTCCAGGAAAATCGCCGGCGGTGTCAACAGGGTGGGTGAAGCCGACGCGGAACGGTTGGCGAAACTCGGCGTCACTGTCGTCGATCTTACCCAGATCAAGGACACGAACAGCCTCAATCATACAAAGTTCGCGGATGCTCCAGAGGTCGTTCAGCTCATCGGTTTCCGTCTGGCGGAAGGTAACAGTCTGGAGACGAGAAACGAGAATCCGGGTGTAGTGCGCAACATTGCCAGATCCATCGCCAACATCACGGTTTCCGCGGTCGGAGATGGACAGCTGATTGTTGCGCCCTGAGACCCGCCACCGGGGTTGCCCGGAGCTATCCGCCGTCAGCAAGCATCGCTGATTTCCAGGTCGGATCAAGCGCTTTTGGGGGGCAAAGATGTATCCGGCAGGACAAAGCGGCAGGGTGATCAGTTCCGCAGACGCGCGGGCAGATTTTGGTCGCCACATTTTCCATGCAGACTGGTTTTTGGCCCCTTGATGCTGAAAGGCGAGACGATGTCGCCCATCTGCGACGTTTGAATTTTGGCGAATTTCTGAAGCCCGGTTCCCAGCAGTCATTCTCCACCGCTTTGGTCCGGATCACCAGCATCTGTTTGAGGCCGGAGGCGTAGTCGAACGCCTGGCCGGGCTCCTCCCGCATAGGGGTGTTCCTGAGCACGTCGAGCAGCTTCTCGCCCCCCACTGGTCTCGTACAGAAGCCGAATTCAGCTTCATACACGAGGCGTGCGGCCCTGGCCCCACGCATAGTACGCCGTCAGCAGAAGGCAGGCGGTCAAGGAGAAGCGGAAAATCTATCAGTCCTCCAGGGTGTTCTTGTAGACCACGCCATCCTTCATGATCAGATCGAAGTTCTCATGCGGGTCTGCGACCAGGTCCAGGTTTTCAAGCGGATTGCCGTCGACGAGGATCAGGTCGGCATAGGCACCTTCCTCGATCACGCCGAGCGGTCCCAGGGGATAGGGGGTCAGAGGGCCAGACAGTTTGAGCAACTCCGCGTTGTCGCAGGTCGCCATCTTCAAGGCCTCGTAGGGTGTGAACCATTTTTGCAGCTTGGCGAGCTGAGCGCCTTGTCGCTTGGCAAGATCGGCACTGAACAGAGTGTCGGTACCGAAGGCAATTTTGACACCGAGTTCCTTGGCAGTTTTATAAACGAAATCAGTGCCATCGGTCACGAACTTGTACTTCTCCTTTTGGAAGTCGTTCAGTGCCGGCGCATCCTCATCGTCCAGGAAAGGCTGTATGCTGAGCCACACGTCTTCATCCACAAACCTCTGAAGGGTTTCGCGGGTCGACATATGGCCGTGTTCGATGCTTTTGACACCGGCGTCGATCGAATGGTTCACGGCCTGGTCGTTGATGGCGTGGGTCAGAATGTAGGTGCCCCAGTTGGCGGCCTGCTCTACCGCCGCTTCCAGTTCCGCCTTGGTGTATTGCATCGTGTGGATGGGGTCGTAAGACGACGTGACCCCGCCACCTGCCATGAGCTTGATTTGCGTTGCACCCTGCATCAGGTTTTCGCGGACGCGCTTCAGTACCTCCGGCACACCATCAGCGATGTAGAACATGTCCGACGTTTCAAAAGAATGGAGTCTGTCGGGTGTCGCCGGGACGTCTCGGGTCATGCGGAAATCCATATGCCCCGAGGTCTGCGAAATGGCAGGGCCTGACGGGAAGACCCTCGGCCCGACGATGAGGCCCGCATTTGTTGCGCGTGCAATGTCGAACATCGGTCCCGCGGCATCACGCACTGTCGTGAAGCCGCGGTAAAGAGTGTCACGCTGGGCAACCGACGTCAGAAGGTTCCAGTAACCCTCGTTGGTTGTCATGAGTTGGCCAATCGTGGCAGTCGCGAATACCCCATGCCAGTGTGCGTCGATGAGGCCGGGGATCATGGTGTGGCCATCCGCGGTGATCTCGTAACTGCCGTCCGGAGCCTCCAGATCCGGACCAATTTCCGCGATCAGGTTGTCTTTGATGCGTACATCTGCCGTAAGCAGGTTTTCATCACATCCGTTGAAGACCTTTGCTCCCCGGATGATGACGTTTTCATATTTTACCGCGGGACCGTAGGTGTTGCCATGAACGATCTGGCCGCCATTGGATGTGAGAGCAATAGGGTCGTGCGCAAAGCCGGTAACAGGTGCGACGGTCATTACTGCGCCAAGAAGAATAGTGGTCGTCGTCCGAAGCATAACTCAATTCTCCAGGGCGTTCTTGTAGATCACGCCATCCTTCATGATCAGATCAAAATTCTCATGCGGGTCTGCGACCAAATCCAGGTTCTCGAGCGGATTGCCGTCCACGAGGATCAGATCGGCATAGGCACCTTCCTTGATCACGCCGAGTGGACCTTCCTGATAGGGGTGACGCGGCCCCGCCATTTCCATGAGTTCGGCGTTGTCGGATGTCGCCATTTTCAGAGCTTCGTAGGGAGTGAACCATCGTGACAGCTTGGCCAGAAACTTGCCCTGCTTTTCAGCCATTGCAGGATCCATGATCGCATCCGTTCCGAATGCGATCTTGACCCCGATTTCCTTGGCGAGCGGATAGACCTTTTCTGTTCCCGTCGTCGCCTCCAGCCATTTCTCGGTTGATTCCTGCGTCGGGAAGACCATGCGGTCCTCATCGTCAAGAAGCGGCTGCGTACTCAGCCAGACGCCCTTTTCCTCCATCAGTTCGAGAGTTTCGCGTTTGACAAGCATGCCGTGCTCAATGGTCTTGATTCCGGCTTCCACGGCCATCTTGACACCCTCGTCCGTGATGACATGGGCGGCGACATAACTGTTGTAGCTTTCGGCGACATCGACGATGGCCTTCATTTCCTCAAGCGAGTACTGCCGCACGTCGAGCGGATCGAAGATCGAGGCGACACCGCCGCCGGCCGCGATCTTGATCTGGCTTGCCCCCATCCGGAACAGTTCGCGGGCGCGCTTTTGGACTTCGGGCACCCCGTCGCCGATAACAAAGAACCCGGTTCGTCCCCAATAGTCGAGCGTGCTGTCCGCGGGAACCTCATGCGGCAGGCGATAGTCGTAGTGTCCCCCTGTCTGACTGAGCGGAGCACCCGCCACCAGCATGCGCGGGCCCACGATGACACCGGCATCGATCAGCTTCTTGATTGAGAAGCTGTTCCCGCCGATGTCGCGCACGGTTGTGAAACCCCGCATCAATGTGCGTTCTGCCGTCGGCACCGCTCTGGCAGCGATCTCGTAGACGTCACCGGTAAGAATTGTGCTCTGCGGCACCTCCGCCATTGTCATGTGCCAATGCACGTCGGTCAGCCCGGGGATCATCGTACGTCCGCCGCCGTCAATGACTGTGGCACCGTCGGCCTCGACGGGATCGGTAGACACCAGTTTGATGAGATTACCTTCGACGAGAACGCTGGCGTTTTCGACAAGCGCCTCGTTTTCTCCGTCAAACACCTGCACATTGGTAATCAGGGTCTGCGGCGGCGTTTCTTGAGCAAACGCAGGTGAGACCGCGAATGTGATAATTGTAGCAAGAACTATATTTTTCATGGCTTCTCTTTCAACTAGCTTTCTTCGCCCCAAAATCAGTTGAAGGCATTGTAAATAAAGTTCGGCACCGTCGGAGTGATCTTGAACGTCACGCCGAAGTCAGGTCCGAAATCATCGTTTTTCTCGACATAGTAGTCGAACGATGCGGTGAGCTGCGTGGGTACGCTCCCGAATTTGACAACCTTTCGGATCGTCGCGTTGACGGGCACGGTCCATTGTTCTGCTTCCCAGTCGTAGCTGATCTTGGGATTGGTGCCCGCAGTCCAGCCATTGCCGAGAAACTTGAGCGCGAAGAGTTCCAATGTCGAGGTGGAATAGTCCGGACCGTTTCCGGCGACGTTCCACTGGTGTTGAGGAAAGGCGGCAATGGCACCTTCCTTGTTCAGAAAGGCGATCAGCCCTTCCGGACCGAGACGCAACTGTTCTCCCGACAGGGTGGTAAAAGTGGGGATTGTTCCCTGGATGCCGCCGACCACGATCAGCCCGCTGTCAAAGGATTGTCCAACCGCAACATCAAAACCCACGTCGCCGAGCGAAATTTCCTGGGTGAAGCCCGTGCCGGTCGAGTTGGGCACCGGCTGATCGGTCGCGAAGGAAAAACCGGGCCGGACGTAAAAGTTGCGTGTACCATCATCGGTCAAAGGAAAAGGGAACACAGGCTGAAACAGGAAAGTGTTGCCAACCTGATTGTCAGCGTCCGGCAAATCGCCACTGTAGAACGTCGTAATGTTCTGCAAGGTCAAGCTCGCAAGCGGCGAGTTCGGGTTGTTCAGTTGTTGCGCCAGCTCTTCTGTCGAAAGTTCATCCGGATCTCCGGTTGCTTCATCCAGTTCGGAAATCGTGTCGATCTGCACCGGATTGTCGACAGCGTTGAACGCCGCTGAGACACGGTCTTGGGAAAGCTCCTGCGCGAGGCCAGGACACACGGCGAAAAGAATACAAACGAAACTCGCACTGATTGTTTTGGCTGTTTTTGCTGCCGGGCTCATTAGGTCGTTCTCTAAATCCAATATCAATCAGCCAGTTACGGGAATTGTGACGGGAAACGGAGCGGAAGCCGGTGACTAACGTTTTTTTCCAATGGCTTAGCAGATCATTAGAATGCTGCCTCAACGTAAGTTAGTTCCTCTGAAAACGGAACCTGCTGTTTATATGCAGAAATTATCATTTCGGATTAGTCAGTGCGGTTCTTTGGACAAGGGACAGCCTGAAAATGACCCCCCTCCATTTCGTCAGGCACCGAAACCACATACTTGCTCGTTGGGGGCCACAGTCGAGATGGCATGAACGCTGAAATTGAGTGAAATCAGCCTCGAGTTTATTGCAGGCGCAGATAGCGGGATCGTGCCCGGTCAATCTGATCGGTCACTATTCGAATGGCTGAACCGGTCAGTTCCGCGAAATTGCGCCTTAGTTCTCAGCGTTTTTCCTGTTGAGGGTGGCTAAAGGCGTCTCTCCGAACAGCTGCCTATATTCGACCGAGAAACGACCCAGTTCGGTCAGTCCAGCAGAATAGGCTGCCTGTTTCACGTTGCCGCGTTTTGCCGGCAACTTCATGAGTACCCTTCTGGCGTCGGTGAGCCTGCGCTTGTGGAAATAGGCCAGGGGGGGCATGTCACAAACCGACTGGAAGGCGCGATAAAGGGTCGCCTGGCTAACACCTGCCGCGATGCAGAGATCGGCCAGCGAGACCGGGGCACCCTGCGAAGCGAAGAAACGCTCCTCAGCCAGCCGAACAATTTTTTCCGGCGGATCTCCCCGATATTTTCGCAGCTTCTTGCGGGTTGAGCAGAGGTAAGCATCGACAAGCAGTCCGAAGATCGCCTCGCTCTGATTTTTGGCGTCAACCCCGGGTGCCTCGTGCATTCCGTGTTCAAGTGACTGTTTCAGACAAAAATCAATGCCGGTTCGGAATCGGGCTGCCGCTTCCGCCGGGAGTTCCAGAGCTGTTTGATTGAGAAGGACGTCTTCCGGGCCTATGCCGCCGAGAGCAGCAACTGTCCCTATCAAGTCTTTACGGCGAACGGCGATTCCCATGGTGCGCCTGGCACCGCCAACGGCATGAAACCCGTCGTGGGCGCCTTGAGAATAAAGCACCGTGTTTTGGGCTGTCTCACCATTGATCATGCAGTCTTGTTGCCCGTCCCACCACATGAAGCTGAAGCATTCAGGTTTTGTGACAACAATTCCGATGGAAGCGGCATGGTGATGCACACCGAGTACTGAGATCTTGTCCGACGAAAATACGGAAAGGTTTGTCGGAGGTGGACCCGGTTGCACTTGCACCACGGACGCTTCAGAAAGTGGTAGCAACGGTTCCACGGTGCTCCGGTAGTCACCGACCTCGTCGATCCGCATCGCCGAGGCGGCACCTTCTGTCCGGTGCCTGTCTCCATGTTCAGTGCTTTTCCTCATCGGCACACACTAGCTCAATGCGGCCATGGTCGGAACATCCGAACGATCGCGCGCTGTCCGGAATAGGGCCTGCCAGATACCGTCGGCAGTCCAACTCTGTTGCCTTTGCGTGGCACCTTGGTTCAGGACCGGAGAGCTTGCTTTACCCGCTTGGCGGCGGTCCGACCGAGCGTCGCTGAAAGGAGACAGCAATTCAAGGACTTCGATCAGGTGTATCGATCCAGAACACTTGAAAAAGTCCGCAATTTGAAAACAGTCTCGTCATCGTACTCAAAAGGCATCTGTTCCGGTGTCCATCAATATGTAAATGCCGGCCATGATCATCACGAAGGGTGTCAGACGTTCAAGTTTCCGTATTGTATTCAGGCTGAAGCCCAAACCGCGAGACAGGAACGTGCCTGCAATCAAAAGGAAGCTCACAGCCAACAAGGCCCCCAAGATGACCAGGTGATCGAATGCCTTGCTGCTGTCGGCAAAAAAGGCCGCAAGAAGCAAAAGGGTATCAGTGCTCAAAGCGAAAAACACAACTGCGAGGCCGAGCAACCTGTCGGTCACCTTTGAATTTCGAGCGTTCGAAGTGAAAAATTCACCAAGCAACTGACGAACCCCGAGAAAAACGGGCACCAGCCCCAACCATCCAACCTGATGGACAGGCAGACTGGATGCAAAGGCGCCTGCTGCGTATGCAACGGTCATTACAAATGACTGCGCGATCAGAAAACCGACACCGACACGCTTCAGTTTTCCGGCAGTCGCAAGAGCGACAAATACCAGCAGCCCGTCTATGTTTGTCAGCACATAGGCTATGGCTACGGAAAATGGGAGAAGGGTTTCGCTCATTCTTGTTCGTTACCAAGCTCAAGGCGGTTGTACACTTTTTCGGTCAAGATGCTGCTTCCTCTGCAATTTCTCCGGCAGCCTGGATCATGTCCAGGCTGGTTCCCGGCACCGGCAAGGTGGAGGACGGCTCTTCGGGAGGCGTGCGCTGATGCAGCCGGAACGCGGCTATCAGCAGCAGAAGCACATTGACTGCCAGTGTACTGATGGAGAAGGCATAGTCTCCAACGAGCGGGCTCAAGGCAGCTATCGACGCGGGGCCAAGGATGGACCCAAGCGAGTAGATTATGAGCAGCGTGGTCGAAACACGGATGACCGATCCTGGTTCCGCACGGCTGAAGGCCAGTGTTGAAGAGACCGAATACATCGGAAAAATCATCGCACCGATGAGAAGCGCCATGGTGAGCGTCACGACCAGCATGAGCTGACCTTCCTCGCCGCTCAGGCGTCTGCCTTCCGACGGGCCATAGAGAATGTCAAAAATGCAGAATACGATCAGCGGGATGGTCAGAAGCGCGATCAGAAGACGTGGATCGAGTCGGTCGGAAAGCAGGCCGATTGGCCACTGAAAAATCAGTCGCCCGAGATAGAGAAAAAGCACTGCTGCCGCGATCCGGTCCACCGGCACGTCATAAACCGAAAGAGAAAACGGCATTACGGACGTGATGACCGCAACACAGAAACCGGACACGAAGGCTGCCGTTCCGGCTGTGAGTGAAGGCATGCTGAAGACCAGAAGTTTGGGACTGGCTTCAGGTGCCGGCGGCTGTGGTACGCCGGAGCCCACAAGAACCACGACCGAAAGATTCATGAGAATTGCGAAAAACAGCGTGAGTTGATCCGCATCGTCGCCAAGCCAGAGAAACACCAACTGGCTGACCACCGATGCGAACCCGAGAACGATAGAATACACCGCTATCACCCGGCCGAGCGTACCGTCACGAGCCGTTGAGCTTATCCAGCTGTCGGAAACCGCGAGAACCGCTGCAATTGAAGCGCCCATGACAAAGCGCAACACGGCCCAGGACGTGGTCGAATGGCCGATATCCATGCCGACAATCGTGATCGTCGCAAGTGCCGCCGCCATGGCATAGGTGCGAATGACGCCAATCCGGCTCGCCTGCCCGGGTGTTGCAAGGCAACCGATCGCGAAACCGGCTGCATAGGCGGTCGCGATCAGGGACACTTCTCCCTGGGTGCCGCCTTCATTGGCAACCAGTATGCCGATCAGGGTCGTGATTGCGGCATTGGCGAGGTTGACCAGAAACGAGGCAACGAACAGCGCTGACAGGTTCTGGATCATTTGGTCATCTCTCCTGTCCGCTGGAAATGCTTTAAACCGAATTTTTTCACCGAAACTATATGGAACACGCCTTAGCGGAGAAAAGAGACCCTTTTTGGAAGGTGCTTTGGATGACTTACGATCTGGACGTGGCAGACAATGGAACAGTTTCAGGCATTCATCAAAATATTGATATGAGCTACACCGGGTTTGCCGGAAGCTAATTCGTTTTAGCTATCAGGGCACGACCAGTTGATCCAACCTGGAGTAACATTGTGCCTCCGCCTTCGCAGGTGCACCTCCCCAAAAGGCTGTGTGTTTGAAAAAATTGAATTTGGCCCTGTTGTGCCGAGGGGACTTTATGCCCAAAGTGCCGCAACGAGAGATATTTGGAGCTCGATCATGCAGGCACTCAGTGTTGGAAGAATTTGTGCCGGCTTGTTGCTTTTCGTGATGGCACAATTGGCTCCAACGGAAGTGGCTCAGGCAGCCTACCAGGCGACGGCTTCGACAAACTTGAACTACCGGGCAGGTCCGGGCACCAACTATCAAGTCGTTGGTACCATTCCACAGGGTGGTCTCGTTACCGTCTACCAATGCTCCGAAAGCTACAATTGGTGCGATATCGATTATGCGGGCAGTCGAGGATGGGCGTCCAGCAAGTATCTGACATATGCTGGCAGCGGCACTTACTACGGACGACCGCTGCTCTCCACGGGTGTCTATATTGGACTTCCACTTATCCGGTACAATTATCCGATTTACGGGCTGAGACCTCCACACTACCGTCCACCAAACTATCGCCCGCCTGGCAATCGGCCTCCCGGGTTTCGCCCCCCCGGGAACAGACCACCCGGATATCGTCCTCCGGGACACAGGCCTCCCGGGTTCCGCCCTCCCGGGAACAGACCGCCCGGATTTCGCCCACCTGGACACCGACCGCCCGGCTTCAGGCCACCAGGCAACCGCCCTCCTGGTGCTCGACCACAACGCCCGAACCGGCCGACTGTGCGTCCGACACGACCGTCACGCCCCAGCGCAAGGCCGCCCAATTTCCGCCCGAGACCCGGCGCCCGGCCCGGCGGTGGTCATCGCGGAGGACACAAAGGCAAAGGCCGTGGCAGGTGAACGCCCGGTCCCTTTTTGAAGGAGCTATTCGAATGACCAAGTTGAAACTCATGTTGGCGGCAACGCTTCTTCTAATGCCTTTCATGGTGGTGAAGTCTGAAGCGGATGCCTTGCAGGATGCTCTGACCCGAGGGAGCCTCAGGGTCGGAGTGGCCGAAGAGAATTACGTCCCCTGGTTGGCATCAGACAAATCCGGTGAACGTATCGGTTTCGAGATCGACGTAGCTACCAGGGTGAGTGATGCACTTGGCGTACCCGCAGAATTCGTAAATGTCCCCTTCGACAATTTGCTCAAAAGTCTTCTTGACGGGGAAGTCGACGTAGTGATTTCCGGTGTGTCTGTGACCGCGGAACGTGCGAAGGAGGTGTATTTTTCTACTCCCTATGCGACGACGGAATTTACGGTTGTGGTGGACAAAACCCTCCTGCCTGCCGGTGCTGCTGAAAACGGATATGACGTTGAGGGTGTCAAAATCGGAGTGGCTGCAAACACTGTTGCGGAATATGAAGCATCGTCTGAATTTCAGGCAGCCGAGGTCGTGAGTTATGAGGATAACGGGCTAATGCGGGATGCTTTTCTCGAGGGAGAAGTTCACGGGGTCGTCGCGCCAACACCTTACCCGGTCTTCATTGTTTCCAGGGATCCCGATCGCTACGAAATGGAGCAGGCCCCCTTACTGTCTACGGTTGAGGCCATGGTGGTCCGCCCTGACAGTCCCGGCCTGATGAACTTTCTTAATGCCTGGATTGTCGAGAACAAGGCCAGCGGCACACTGGGTGAGCTAAATTCCTACTGGTTCGAAAGTGGTGAATGGCTGGACGATCTGGAAGGCTACACTTCCGGAGCGGACCAGACCGATGGCAGCGTAGATGGAGCGAACAAATAGTTCGCCTCCATAAAGCATGTGAATGGCGCGGTCATTTTTGGGGCTGGTTCGTGGAGCGCTACTGTTGCCCTCAGTCGTCAGGGTGGCTGGGTCAACTATGATGGCAATTTTCGAAGAAACTCCCGAAACGGTCAATTAAGGACATCTTTGTAGATAACCCCATCCTTCATGATCAGACTAATGTTACTCGAGTCCATTAAAAGGCGAATGTCTTCGCTCGGGTCACCTTCGATCAAAATGATATCAGCATAGGCTCCTTCAGCGATCACGCCGAGCGGGCCGTCAGGGTACGGATTTTTCAAACCGCTAAGGGCGAGAATTTCTCCGTTCACACCAGTGACTTGCTGCATCTGTTCAATGGGTTCGTAGAATTCATCACGAAACGCAAATTCCTGGCGGAAGGTTGCAAAGATCTCATCCGCGCCGAAAACATCACTTCCCCAGCCCGTCTTGACGTTGTGTTTAATGCCCCATTCAAAGGCCTGTCGCGCGCCTGCATTGACCTTTGCTAGTTTGGCATTTTGGATGGGGTCCTGAAACAGCGGATTGCTCGAGACGTCCTGCAGCGCGAGGAATGCCTGTGGAATCCAGTAAACGCCCGCTTCGGCCATTCGAATCATGGTTTCTTCTTCCATGATAAGTCCGTGTTCGACAGTCTTCACGCCTGCATCCAACGACGCGACAACCGCATTGTTGACCTGGGCATGTACAGTCACATACGTGCCATAACGCTCTGCCTCCTCGACCGCCGCATTAAGTTCTTCCTGGGTGTACTGTGCTGCTTCCAGCGGATCTTTGAAGCTGGTTACGCCGCCACCGGCGTGTACCTTGATCTGGGATGCTCCCCGGAACAGCATTTCACGGACAGCGGCTCGCACGTCATCGACGCCATCCGCGATAATAGTGGTCTTCGTGGTATTGGCGACACCAGAAGCCGCATACCCGTCAAAACGCGGGTGCCCGTCGTTCGTCATACGGAAATCGCCATGGCCTGAGGTCTGCGTGATGCTGGCACCGCCGCAAAAAATGCGTGGCCCCGGCGAAACGCGCGCGTCAACGACATTCTTCACACCAAAACAATTTCCTCCCAGGTCGCGCACGGTGGTAAACCCGGCATCCAGATATGCCTTCGCCCGTGCTGCGCCCCGGGCTCCTTGTTCGAATGTGTCCTGCGTCATTAGTTGTGTCACAGGATCGGAGTGCAGCATAATATGAGTGTGAGCGTCGATCAGACCCGGCATCAGCGTACGCCCTTCGCCATCGATGATGCGCCCCCCCGCAACTACCAGTGGCTCAAGGGAAATGGCAGAGATCTTGTTTCCTGTTACGACGACATTGGCGTTCTTGATCAGGGCTTGATCCGTACCGTTAAACACATTCACATTTGTAAACAAAATGGGAGCTGAAGGCTCATCTTGAGCAAGAGCACTGCTGCAAACCATCATAAGCAATGAAGAGAGGATAAATTTTTTCATTTTGCTTTTTCCATCAAGCTTTTTTGATCATTTAGGCCGGCCATAGTTGGCCTTGATTTGATGTGAGCCCTTCGGGTCCCTCACTTATTCGAGGCGTCTTTTCCTTTCATAGCTCATTATTTCCAAGGCTGCGAGCGCGCAGAGCGTGGAGCCCTCCACAAGCGTATGCGCTCGGCGCGCGGTCGCTGGTGAATGGCCGCCAAGCGCGGAATGGGGCCGCGTCGTATTATAGTCATGCCACCACCGGGCAAGCTTGCAGATGGCGTCGCCAAGGCTGCCGAAGACTTCCTCTTTCAGAAGCTCGTCGCGCAGTCGCCCGTTGAACACCTCGACGAAGGCATTCTGTGTCGGCTTGCCTGGTGCAATGTCGTGCCAGTCGACGCCGGTCTGGTTCTGCCATTCGAGAATAGCTCACGACGTCAGCTCGGTCCCGTTGTCACTGACGATCCGGCGCGGTTTGCCAAATAATCGGATCAGGGCATCAGGTTCGTGAGCAACGCGTACTCCGAACAGCGACGTGTCTGCCATGCGAATTGCGCAAGCAGGTGACCAGTTCACCTGCTTGCGCAACCAGTGCTGAAGTTTGCTGGCCATGGGCTGATTACGTAAACTCGTTTTGCCAGAACAGTCCTTCTTACCAAAGCAAGATCTCTACTCTGAAGCAATCACGCGGGCACGCTCAAGACCCGCAACAAGCGCGTCGATCACGGCCGGGTCCAGCTTGTGAACTTCGAACGCTGCCCGGGGATCTTCGGCAAGAAGGGGCCAGCGCTCCTCCGCCATTTCAAGGGCCTCACTTGCGGCACGCCCGTTACCAAGACCGCCGTGGGCGATGGCGAGAAACGCATAGGTCACACCCATTCCATCGACAACCGCGAGGTTGGCGGCAGAGAGCATCTCGTTCCATTCCCTCTCCATCATGTGGTTCACTGCAAGCATCTGGTAGTAGCGTGGGGCAGGCGACACGGATCTTTCGATTGCCCGTTCCAGTAGCGGAAGCGATTCCGAAAAACGGCCCCTCATTCCGAGCATGAAACCCAGGTTTCCGACTGTTTCAGGATCGTTCGGGTTCGCCTCGACCGCTTGCCGGGCGTAGTCTATGGATCGCTCGAAGTTGCCGTCATAGTGCTCGATGTGCGACATCGCCTTGAGGGCATCGGTATCGGACGGATCCAGGCTGAGCGCACGGGTTGCCGCTTCGCGGGCGGGAACGAGAGCCTCACCATCCGGCAACTCCTTGTCGTGGCCGAACCGGACACCATCGTTGCGCAGATATGCAAGCATTGCCCATGCCCGCGCATAGTCCGGATCCTTTTGCACGGTCTCTTCGAGACATGACCGCGTTTCTTGGTATTCTTCCATGCGAAGCGTGCGGCGGTAGATCTGGGCGCGGGCAACACAGGCATAGCTGGCCAGGTTTGGGTTGGTTTCTTCGGACACAAGAAACTGCTTAAGTTCGCTCCTGGCGATGCCGTATTGCTGGCCGACCACCGAAGCGACCTGAGAAGATATTTTGTCCTGGATCTCGGTGATACTCCGCTCGTTGGTTCCTGCCCTGTACCGATTGCTCCACAGAACCCCAGAATCTTCATTGCGTACGAGTTCTGCGCGGACGAGCAGCTCACCATCCTCCCGCCATACTGAGCCTTTCAAGACAAATTGCGTTAGTGCGTGAAGTCTTGCCGCTTCCGGCCGGTCGGGACCGGCGGTGCCTTCACTTGCCATCAGATGCACGCGCAGGTCCGGGAATTTCAAAAGAGCGGCGGTGATCTCCTGCGACAGTCCGGCAGCGAGGAGTGACGAAAGCTCGTCGTCGGTTGCTCGTGCCTCGAAGCCTTTAACCAGGATCCTTGCACCATCGACAGGCAAGGTTGAGCCGGCAAGCGTAGACCCGCCAGGCCTGTAGGCCCAAAAAAGCGCGAGCGCCGTACAGGCAAGAAGCACTGCGACAAACAGCGTGAGGCGGAGATATTTGCGGCTGGCCAGCTTCGTTAGCGGCGACACAGAGGCTGTTTTTGCTGTTGCGGGACCACCTCCAACCGCAACAGAACCGCTGGCAAGGCGAGGTTCATCGTCATGCTCAACAGTGTCCAGTCTCGAAAATTTCGGAATGTAGTGTCCCTTGGGAATGCTGATCCGAACAGGTGCGTTCCGGCCGGCATCGGCATAATAGTGGTCAAGGTCGCGGCGGAGTTTCCGGGCTTCGAGTCGAACCACCGGATCCGTTTGCTGATCAAAATCAGGTCCCCGGTCAAAAACGGCCATCGCAATGGTCGTGGCCTTCAGCCCGGAAGATCGGCCGGCCAGTGCCTCTTCGACGATAAATGTCAGCATCTCGCGGCGGCGACCGCTTGCCTGAAAACCGGAAAAATCAAGAATTAGCTCAAGCTGACGCCGGATGTCGGCCTCATCCAGGGACGCGTCATCGCACACTTTGGGGTGAAATGTCATATTGTTCAATTTCTTAACAAAAAAGGTCAGCCATTGTCCTAACAAATTACGTATCGGAAGGTAATTCGTAGAACTTCGGAGAAACGGGAACACTGCAAGACCTATCAACACCGACCAGAAACGTTCCTGAATATCCATTCTGGCTAGAGACAACAGACAACACATGCCGCCCTACGGCTCGGGGAGCCAGCTGAAACTTGAAGAAAAATTCCATGGTCTGCGCTTGGATCTTCCCGGCATGTAGACCCGGGACTTGTTGATGGAGAAATGGGGAATGGCACAAGTCGGAAACATCGTTTCCTACTCCAATTGAGCCTGACCTGCTCTGTCAAGACCCGCTACAATCTGGTCGATTATGACCGGGTGCAACTTATGAAGTTCGAAAGCAGCCCTGGGGTCCTCTGCAAGCAGTGGCCAACGTTCTGCCATCTTGTCCAGGTTTTCCCGGGCGGCATGGCTGTTACCCAGGGCGCCGTGTGCAATGGCAACAAGCGCATAACTCACGCTCGATCCGTCGGCGACCGCATGATTGGCGGCCAACAGCATGTCGTCCCACTCGCCCTTCATCATGTGGTCCAGTGCGATCATGTGATAATAGAATGGCACAGGGGAGACGGAGCGCTCGATTGCGCGCTTCAGCAAGGGGACGGCCTCCGAGAGGCGGTTCCGGATACCAAGCCTGTTGCCAAGGTTTGCTAGTGCATCGGGGTCATTCGGATTAACTTCGACGGCCTGCCGCGCATACTCAATCGCCTGCTCGAAATTGCCTTTATATTGTTCAATGTGAGACAACGCTTTCAGCGCGTCGATATCGTTCGAATTCAGAGTGAGCGCGCGTATGGCAGCTTTTCGCGCAGGCGCGTATTTCGCATCTTCCGGCAAGGTCTCGTCGTAACTGAAACGGGCCGCATCCATGCGGAGGTAGGCCAGCATGGCCCAGGCGCGAGCGTATTCGGGATCCCTGCGAACAGCGGTTTCGAGGCAATCCCGGGCTTCCTGATATTCTTCCTGGCGAATGGTGCGCCGGTAAATCTGCGCACGAGCGATGCAGGCATAGTCTGTCAGACTCGAACTTTCATCATCCGACAACAGGGTTTTCCTGGCATCGTTCATGGCTATGCCGTATCGCTGGCCGACAACCGTGGCAATCTGGGCAGAAATGTCGTCTTGAACCTTGCTCATGCCTTGGGCTTCAGTGCCTATAGAGTAACGTTCACTCCACAAGACCTGCGAATCTTCACTGCGCAGGAGTTTTGCACGTACCAGAATGTCGTCGTTCTCACGCAACACGTTGCCTGTAACGACAAACTCTGTTGCTGCTCGAAGCCTCGCCATATCCGACAGGCCAGCATCGACCGTTCCTGGACCCGACCCCAAATGTACGCGCAGGTCCGGGAAATTCAGAAGAGCGGCGGCAATTTCTTGCGAGAGCCCTGCCGCGAGAAGAGGCGAAAGCTCGTCAGTGTCGTGTGCCTCGAAGCGCATGACAAGAACCCGGGCGCCATCGGCAGGCATTTGTGAACCGGATGCGGCGGGGTCGTTCGATTTTCCGAACCAGAGAAGCACAAGTGTCGTACAGAAAAAAATCGTTGCGGCAAGAAGCGCAAGGTGGAGGTTTCGGTGACCTGCCGATTTGTCTGGTGGCAGGCTGGAGACCGTTTCTGCCCCATCGGGACCACCATTGAATCCTGGGGAGCCGCTGGCACGGGCAGGCGTATCGACTAGCTTGACGGCATTCAACGCCGAAAACCTGGGAATATAACGCCCCTTGGGGATGCTGATCAGAACCGGGTCATCCCGGCCAGCATTGGCATAGTAATTGTCTAAGTCTCGACGGAGCTTTCGGGCCTCCAACCGGACCACCGGATCCGTCTGTTGATCAAAGTCCGAGCCTCTGTCGAACACGGCCATCGCAATCGTCGAGGCTTTCAACCCGGAGGCGCGGCCGGCAAGCGCCTCTTCTACGATGAAAATCAGCATCTCTCGCCGACGGTCGCTCGCCTCAAGCCCGGAAAAATCAAGAATACGCTTGAGCTGCCGACGGATCCGAGCCTCGGTTATGGACAGGTCATCAGTGGCTTCAGGATCGGACAAAATGATGTTTCTCTAAGTTTCGGACGACATCGGCGCAAACCCGTTCATGCCTTCAAATGGAGGAAAAGCCTTGCGTCTGTGTGACAGAACCCATGTAGCAACATGTAGCAACCTATCTATTCTCCCCACGACGTGCTGACCTCGAACCGAGGAGCAGCAAGGATGAAAACAAAGTTCCTGCACACATTCATAGGGCGGTTCCCGGATCGGGAAAGGGAGATTGCTCTGCTGGAACGCAACAATCCTGCTTTTCGTTCGATCTGCGAAGAAATTGAAATGGCGGAGGTCGCCCTGGCGCACTGGAAGGATGTTCCGCAGCGCGCATCGGAATACCAGGCCATTCTCGATCGGCTACAGGACGAGTTTCTGGAACATCTCTCGACTGACCCGCGCAAACACAAGTGCAATTCCCCGAATGCATGAGGAGAAATTATCAGATGACTGGAATTCTTGAGGGTATCAGAGTGATCGAGGTTGCCGGTATGGCTGCGTGCCCCTCGGCTGCGGTGATGCTTGCCGACCTCGGCGCAGAGGTGATCAAGGTCGAACCGCCCACGGGCGACATGTGGCGCTACGGGCACAAGGTGAAGGGCATGCCGCCCAGCGACATCCCTTACACCACCTTCATGCAGAACCGCACCAAGAAATCCGTGGCGCTGAACCTCAAGGACCCTTCGGCACAGGAAGTGCTTCACAAGCTGGCCGCGTCGGCGGACGTGTTCCTGACCAACTCGCCGCGCAAGGTGCAGCGGGAGTGCGCGCACACCTACGACATGATCAAGGAGATCAAGCCCGACATCGTCTATGCCTGGATCAACGGCTTCGGCATGGCGGGGCCGGACACCGATGCGCCGGGCTTTGACATGACGGCCTATTATTCACGCACCGGTGCAGCTGACGAGCTCAGCCCCAAAGGTAGTGGCCCGTCGGCACCTCCGGTGGGCTTCGGCGACCTGGCCACCGCGATCGCGCTCTGCAACGCGGTGATGACGGGTTTGTTTCACAAAGAGCGCACAGGGAAAGGGTCGTTCGTCGCGACATCGCTGATGAATGTCGGTCTGTGGCAGAACTCGACATTCGTTCAGGCTGCTCTGGTTGGCGCGCCGCCCATGCAGAAGTTCCATCGCACGGAATGGCCAAACCCCGTCAACGGTGGTTTTTTCAAGACGAGCGACGACCGCTACGTCCAGATCGTCGAACTGAACCCAAAGAACTTCGCGAATCTTTGCGACGCTTTCGGCGCCAGCGAGGCAAAGGACGACCCGCGCTTTGCAACACCGCAGGCGCGAGATGAGAACGCCGCTGAGCTCTTCGCCGCGATGGACCGGATTGTCGGCCAGCACGATCTCGCCACGGTGAAGGCCCGACTGAAGGAGTACCATGTGAATTTCAGCCCCGTGCAGACCACGGTGGAGGACGTCACGGACGAGCACATGATCGCCAACGGCTGCTTCCCGGAGGTCGAAGGCGCGGGCGGCCACAAGACAGTCGACAGCCCGATCTATGTCGAGGGTGACGGGATCGAGAAAGTCCCGCCGCGAAAGGCGCCGGAAGTTGGAGAGCACACCGCCTCCATCTTGGCGAACCTCGGCTACAGCCAGGATCAGATCAAGGCGATGGCGGAAGCCAAAGCGATCCGTGTGCACGGGTAATCCCGGCATTGCGACAGGGTTAAACGGTACCGGGGACGGCAACGCAGTGTGAGAACCTGCTGTCAGACCCGGCACCGATCATGGAAGCGATCAGCGAGCCCGCCTTTTCCTTGGGCGCGGCTCGACCCCAGAGACCTCCGACAGGAAGGAAAGACAATGGCAGACGCGGAACACAAATTCTTCGAGGATTTTGAAATCGGCGAGTCGACCATGACGAACGCCCGGACCATCACCGAAACGGATATCGTCATGCACGCGATGCATTCCGGTGACTGGCAGCCGCACCACACGAATGAGGAATTTGCCAAGGAACAGCCGTTCAGGACCCGCATTGCCCACGGCAACCTGACCTTCTGCGTCAGCACGGGCCTCATCTTCCAGTCGTCATCGGAAAACCCGAACATCATGGCCTATGGCTATGACAAGATACGCTACCCGTCCCCGGTCTTTCCTGGCGATACGATCAAGGTTGAAGTCAAGGTCATCGACAAGCAACCGCATCACAAGTCGAAGACCCACGGCATCCTGACCCAATCGGAAACAACGACGAACCAGCGTGGCGAGACAGTCGCCTATGTCGAGCACAAGCTGTTCGTTACGAGACGCACTCCGGCCGAAGACTGAAAGATCCCGTGAACACGGATTTCGATACATCCGGCTAGGCAAATCTGGGCTTCAACAACCGCAAACCATGTGAATGCGTTCCTTCGTCAAGGAGGGACGGGCGCAAGCTCCAGTTCTGACGATCGGTCAGACAGGACAGTTTCTTAAGGGGAAGACGATGGCTGAAAATGCAAAATACAAGGAAGTCGCCAAATTCTGGGAAGATTTCGAGATTGGCGAGAAGAGCTCGACGAATGCGCGCACCATCACTGAGGCCGATATCGTAATGCATGCGATGCACTCGGGAGACTGGATGCCGCATCACACCGATGCGGAATGGTGCAAGACCCAGCCCTTCAAGAAGCCGATCATGCACGGCAACGGAACCTTCTCCATCAGCACCGGCCTTTGCATTCAGGGCGAACCGATAAATCCGCACGGCATGTCCTACGGCTACAACAAGATCCGCTATCCGAACAACGTTTTCGCGGGCGACACGATCAAGGTTGTGACCGAGGTCATCGACAAGCAGGACCACCCCAAAAGTCCGGATCATGGGCTCATCATCGAAGGCAAGACGACGACCAACCAGCATGGCGAATGCGTCTGCTACGCCGAACACGTGATCTTCGTGGAGAAAAAGAAGTCCTGATGACCGCGTGCCAGAGGTAAAGAGTTTGAAGGGGTCCCTCAAAGAAATGTCTGTTTCCAAGGCCAACGGGTTCCACGGCATGGATGTGATCTGGTTGCTCGACCAATGGGCCGAGCGCCAGCCGGACAAGGCGTTCCTGATCTGGGCGCCCTTCGACGGCGCGGAACGCAGCTGGACCTATGCCGAACTGGCGCGGGATGCCAGGCGGTTCGCGGCAGGTCTGCACGCGCGAGGTGTCGGGAGCGGCGATTTCGTTCTCATGCATCTCGACAATTCGCCCGACTTTCTGATCGCCTGGTTCGCTTGTGCCTGTCTCGGAGCCGTCCCCGTTACGACCAACACGAGATCCGTCACCGAGAACGTCAATTATTTCGCGGAAGTGATGCAGCCTGTCTGTGCCGTTACCCAGCCATCGCTGGCAAAACTGGTGCGTGAGGCATGTGGCCCGGATACGCCGATGATCGTTTCCGGCGATGCAGGCGATTATGACGCGGAAGCACTCGGCGCTGAGGCCTTTGCAGACGTCTTCGATGACGGACCTGTTCCGGACATATCCACGGACTGTGACCGGAATTTCGCTGTCCAGTTCACGTCGGGCACCACCTCCCGGCCGAAACCCACGGTCTGGACGAACGCCAACGCCCTATGGGGCGGCAGGTGCATGGCGATGAACCTGCGTCTGCGGCGCGAAGATGTCACCCTGATCTACATGCCGCTTTTCCATGCCAACGCCCAGATTTCCCTGCTGACGGCCCTTTGGTCGGGCGGAACGATCGTCGTGCATCCAAAATTCTCGGCGTCCCGGTTCTGGGACACTTGTGCCGCCTATGGTGTCACCTGGGTGTCGATGATCCCCTTCGCGTTCAAGGCGCTGAGCGGGCGTTCTGTACCTGACCACAATGTACGCACGCTGATCGGACTGGCGCGCCTTCCGGAGGCCGAAAAGGAGTTCGGTGTCCAGACGATGGCGCTTTGGGGCATGACGGAAACACTGACCGCCTGCATCGTCACGGATGCCGATCATACCGGACCTGCCGGGACGATGGGCCGTCCCTCTCCGTTTTATGAGGTGGAGGTGCGCAAGCCCGACGGCACCTTGGCAGGCCCGGGTGAAGAAGGGTTGTTGTTCATCCGTGGAGAGCGCGGCGTATCCCTCTTCAAGGAGTACTACAAAGACCCGGAGAAGACCAAGGAGGCATTCGACAAGAGTGGTGCGCTCGACACGGGAGACCGCGTTCGTATCGACGAGGACGGCTGGATGTTCTTCGTCACCCGGGACAAGGACATGCTGCGGGTCGGTGGAGAGAACGTAGCGGCTCTGGAGATCGAAACCGCCATTCTCGAGACAGGTTTGGTGCTGGAATGCGCAGTGGTCGCGCAGAAACATTACATGCTAGGCGATGTTCCTGCCGCTTTTGTTTCGGCAAGTGAAACCGGGAAAGGTCTTTCGGAAGAGGACCTTGGAGACCGGATTGTCGCGCATTGCCGTGAAAAGCTTGCTGACTTCAAGGTGCCAAGGTCTGTGCATCTCGTCGACGATTTTCCCCGTTCAACACTGGACCGGATTGCCAAGAACAAGCTTCGGGACACGCTGCCGCCGATCGAAGCCGGGTGACCGATGGTGATCGAACAAGACAGTGGGGTTCTGCTCCATGAGGAATTGAAAGGAATTGAACAATGAGCTGGGTAGAGATCGCGGTCCTTCTATTCGTCACGATCGGCCCGGTGCGCGCCGCGCTGGTTTATCTGGGGCTGACGAAATCGGCAGACGCCGAACTGAAACGGGCGATCGCCTTCCGGACGGTCACGGTCTCGACGGTGATCTGCGTTATTTTTGCGCTTGTCGGGGCGGCCATTCTGGCGGGGCTGAAAGTCAGTACGGAAGCCCTGTTGATCGCTGGAGGGGCCATTCTCTTCATCTTCGCCCTCAATCTGATCCTTGCTGAAGACAAGGAGCAGGCATCTGACGGTCCGCCGCCAGCCCCGTCCCTGGATGTCGCGACGTTTCCCCTCGCGGTGCCTCTCATGGCATCCCCGCATGGCCTCGTTGCCATCGTTGCAATCGAGGCAACTCTGCAGGGTGTCGCGGACGCCGCGATTTTTGTTGCGCTGATATTGGGTGTCATGGCGCTCAATCTCGGTTTCCTGCTGGCTGCCGACAAGATCTTTGCAAAGATCCCTCCGGCTATCCTGAAAATTTTCCTGCGCATCGTAGGCCTGTTGCTCTGCGCGCTGGCTGTTCAGCTGATCATCTTCGGACTTGATGGCCTTGGACTGATCCCGAACCCGGATATCGAACTCAACCGCTAAACCGAAGAGTGGCAAGTCACCCAGCTTTGTCCAAGGAGACACCGAAATGGCCGACTACAAGTACATGCTGACCGAGCGCAAGGGAAACGTCGGGATCGTCACCTTCAACCGTCCCGAGGCGATGAATGCGTTGAACGAAGAAGTTGAGATCGAAGTCACGGATGCCCTGATGGCCTTCGACGCGGACGACAGTATCGGCTGCATGATCCTGGCCGGCGGTGACAAGGCCTTCTGTGCCGGCGCCGATCTCAAATGGATCGCGTCCAAGGAATTTCCGGAGGCGTTCCGGACTGACATGGCTGCCTACATGGACCAGGTCGCCGAGTTGCGCAAACCGGTCATTGCGGCTGTGCGTGGGTACGCCTTCGGAGGAGGCACGGAAATCTCGCTGATGTGCGACATGATCCTGGCAGACACGACGGCAAAATTCGGTCTGACTGAAGTAACGCTGGGTGTCATTCCAGGCGGCGGCGGGACGCAGCGCATGTCTCACCGGATCGGCAAGTACAAGGCAATGCGCTACATCCTGACCGGCGAGTGGATCGACGCAGTGGAAGCCGAACGGATTGGTCTGATCACGCAAGTTGTCGAGGATGGCAAACTGATGGACGAAGCGATGGCACTCGCCACCAAGATTGCCAACAATCCGCGGCTGTCGGTTCTGGCAGGCAAAGAGGTTGTAAACCAGCAAGCCGAAATGCCGCTCACCGAGGGTCGCAAGGTCGAACGCCGCTTGTTCCATGCGCTGTTCGGAACGCCGGACTTCAAGGAAGGAACGGCCGCTTTCGCCGAGAAGCGCAAGCCCAATTACACGAAATACTGAACCGAAGCATCAACACGGTGGCGTGCAAATCATGTTGCCTGTCACAATCCGGAGAACCCTAGTGCGAAACTGGATCACCCCCCTCAGAAGCAGCTGCAAACATGCCCTGCTGGGCACTCTCTTGCTGTCAGCCACGCCAATTGCCGCTCAGGACCGAACCCCGCTTGACGAGTTCGTCGATGGCTTTCCGATGAAACTAGAAAAGGAAACGCGGGACGCCGATTACAACGAGCTTTTCCGCGGCGGCGATCCGTCCGCCTATTTCAACATGCGCGTGTCGGAGTTCCTGCCGACGGCCATCCTGCCGTCGCGCGTCGGTCCGATGCCGTTGGCCGAAAACCCGATGCCCCGGATCGGCGAGGTGAAGGCCGAGCTGATGGAGGCCAGCGCACTAGAGGGGCCGCTGTCCCTGGACGCCTTTCTGGACCGGCACCAGGGCGCCCAGGCATTCCTGGTCGTTCACAAGGGCCAGGTGGTCTACGAGAAGTATCCGCGGATGCGGCCCGAGGATCATCACCTCTGGATGTCCTGCGCCAAACCGATGGCCAGCCTGGTAATCGACCAGCTGATCAGTGAAGGCAGGATCGACCAGAACGCGCCGATCACCGACTATCTGACCGACTTCAAGGGCACACCATGGGACGGCGTCACCACGCGCGACGTGATGGACATGGGCTCGGGCATGGATCTTGAGGACACTACGGAGTCCCGCTTCGATCCCGAGAACGTTGCCCGGCGGGTTTATGAAGCCGAGTTCGGCTTCCCCAACGAGATCCACGGCGTTGAGAAGCTGCGCGACGTGCTGCGCGGCACCCCGAAGCTGGAGGAGCCGGGGAAGGCCTTCCACTACGCCTCAGGCCTGACCCAGATGCTGGTCTTCCTCGCCGAGGCGGTGGAGGGTGATCGCTGGGCCCAGATTTTCGATCGCCGCGTCTGGTCGAAAGTTGGTGCCGAGGGGGCGTTGCAGATCCACCTGACCCCCGACGGGATTGCCGCCGTGCACGGGCTGATATCGAGCAACCTGCGCGACTTCGCCCGCTTCGGCATGCTCTACACGCCGAGCTGGGACAAGATTGCCACCGAGAAAGTGGTGACAGACGAGATCCTGGCCCGCATCCACGACGAAGTGCGCAGCCATGAGTTCATCATGGCCGGCTTCGACGGCCCGGAATTCGCCGACCGCGTTGGCACGGACGACTTTATCGGCAACAGCCGACAGTGGGACCTGGTCTGGCCCGACGGCGACATGATGAAATTCGGGCTGATGTCGCAGGGTCTCTATGTCTCGCCCTCGCGTGACCTGGTGATCGTCTACTTCAACGTCAGCGATCAGGACCTGTCCGCTCACCGTTTCGCCCGCCCGATCGCAACCTCGGGCCTGTTCGACGAGTGACGGCGATCAATGGCGCCCGCCGCCGCAAACCCAAGGAGACAAGAGAGATGTTCAAGATCCCTTTCGCCGCGTCGCTCGTTGTGCTGGTCGCCGGGGCCGCCGTCGCGCAGGAGCGCACGCCGCTCGACCAGTTCGTCGACGGCTTCCCGCTGGCGCTGGAGAAGGAAACCCGCACCGCCGATTACAATGAGCTTTTCCGCGGCGGGGACCCATCCGCCTATTTCAACATGCGCGTGTCGGAGTTCCTTCCCACCGCCGTTTTGCCCTCACGCGTCGGTCCAATGCCGCTGGCCGAGAACCCGATGCCCGAGATCGGTGAGATTGAGGTCGACATGACCTCCGAAAGCTCGCTGCCCAGCCCGCTGTCGCTCGACGCGTTCCTAGAGCAGTCGCCGGGCGCGCAGGCCTACATGGTCGTCTACAAGGGCGAAATCGTCTACGAGAAGTACCCGCGGATGCGGCCCGAGGATCACCACGTGTGGATGTCTTCGGCCAAGCCCACCGCCAGCCTCGTGATCGACCAGCTTATCAGCGAAGGCAAGATCGACCAGAACGCGCCGGTTACCGACTATCTTCCAGACTTCAAGGGCACGCCAGGGGACGGCGTCAATACCAAGGACATCATGGACATGGCCTCGGGGATGGACCTGGAGGACACCTCAGAGTCCCGCTTCGACCCTGACAACATTGCCCGGCGGGTCTACGAATCCGAGTTCGGCTTTCCCAACGAGACCCGGGGCGTTGAGAAGCTGCGTGACGTGCTGCGCAGCACGCCCAAGCACGAGGAGCCGGGCCAGGCCTTCCACTACGCCTCCGGCCTTACCCAGATGCTC
>NZ_JBNKYW010000127.1:0-9540 GCF_050301095.1 Roseibium sp. | reverse complement strand
GCGAAGCTGGAACTCACGGAGCATTTGATGGACGGCCCCAAGTCGGTTCAGGAATTGGCCGCACTCTGTTCGGTCGCCGCCGGCCCACTCTATCAGATCATGCGGTCACTGGCGGCCGAGGGCATCTACCGGGAAGAAACCTTCGAGGTTTTCTCCAACACGAACATGTCGCGCCTGCTGCACCGAGACGCTCCGGGACCGGCCTGGAACTACTCCATTATCGTGGGCGAACTTTATGTCTCGACCTTCGCGAACCTGTTCCATTCGGTGAAAACCGGGCAATCCGCCTTTGCCGATCTGAACGGCATGTCTTACTGGGACTATCTCGGCCGGAACGATGAGCTGGGGGCGATCTTCGACAATCTGATGACGCGCCTCTACGACGGCGACGTGGAGTATTTGCTCAACCTTTATGATTTCACGTCCCTGGGCCGCCTGCTCGACGTGGGGGGTGGCCGGGGAAGTTTCGTGCGCGCACTCATGGCACGCCACCCGGAAGTGGAATGCGGCCTGTTCGAGTTGCCAGCGGTGTCCGGACGCAACGAACTGGAGTTCGCCGCGGACGGTCTCGGCGGGCGCTGTGAAATCCTGAGTGGATCGTTCCTTGAGGAAATACCTTCAGGCTTTGACGCCTATCTGGTCAAAAGCGTCCTGCACAACTGGGACGATGAGCATGCGGCACGCATCCTGAGGAATTGCCGTGCCGCGGGCGGAAACAGCGCACGTCTCGTCATTGTCGATTTCATTGTCCCGCCCGGCAACGAGCCCTCCTTCGCAAAGGGTCTGGATCTGACCATGCTCGCGCTTTTCGGCGGAAAGGAACGTTCTCTGATCCAGTTCGACCAGTTGCTTGCCGGCGTGGGGTACCGGATCGCATCGGTGGTCGAAGGCGAATCCCAGCGTGGCCTCGCGATCATAGTGGCGGATCCGGTTTAAAAACCCCAGAAACTCGTCAGCGAACCACGGTCACGGTACATTGGGCGTGTTGCAGCACCTTGTTCGAGACGCTGCCGAGAAAGAGCGACCCGATGCGCCCCAATCCCCGCCGTCCCATCACGAGGAGGTCCACTCCGATATCGGACGCGACGTCGAGGATGGCGTCCGCATAGTCGCCTCTCTCGATCCTTGTGCGAACGTTTTGAGCTCCCGCCTCCTCGGCTTCCAAGCGTGCACTTTGGACGAGATAGTCGCCGATTTCCGCAACCGCACGCGCCATGTCGGCTTCGGGGTGGGCAAGGACGTCCGCAAGGCTTGGCGGCAGGTTGAGTTCGTCGGGCAGGATCCGGCTTGCCGTCTCCTTGACAAGATGCTCGGTCACGGCCAGGCGCTCCAGTTCCTCCGCCGGCTTTCCGTGCATCAACACATGCATGATCGTGAGATCGCCGCCGACTTTTGAGCAATACTCAACAGCGAAGGCCAGGGCGCGGTTACCCGCGTCAGAACCATCAATTGCGACCAAAATCTTCCTGGACATCACATTTCTCCCATGGTCCCGTCCATGATGGACGTGCCGGAATCGATTTCATTGACAAGCGATCAACGAGATTGCGGCGCCGGTTGAATATGCATTTCACCGTGACCGTCAGGGCGTCCCTGATGCCCGCCTCCGGCACGCGGCCGTCCGTGAGGATCAAGGCTGGGTAACAACGGGTCCGCTCAAACAATTTGCGGCCACGAACTTCCGGGATATCGATGTATCTTATCAAAATTCACGGTGATGGGCGAATGCCAGTTCGCCGCACCCTGCGACGAGGCAAAACGCGCCGGGCAGTCTTCCCTCACGCCGCCGCCCGAACGAAGGAAGACACTGCCCCGGTTTCAGCACGGGCCCACTTGCCCTAAACTTTCAACGGCAATCTCGGTCCATGGCTCTTCCAATACCCGGACTGCCTGTTCTAAAGTGCGCCGTCAGAGGGTGGCCACTCGAGGCTTTGGGCAGGTGAATGGATTCAGTTGATATTGCAATGGCGCTGACCCTGGTGGTGATTGCGTCAACTGTCGTCCTCTACGCCATCGAGCGCTATGCGATTGAAACAATCGCTCTTGGATCGGTTTCCGCGTTCATCATCCTCTTTTCCGTCGTTCCGGTCGAAAAACCGGATGGTTCGCTGGTCTCGACCGCGGACTTCCTGGCCGGCTTTGCAAACCCTGCCCTCATAACCGTCATCTGCCTCCTGATCATCGGTCAGGGCCTGTTTCAGACCGACGCTCTGGAAGGCCCCGCCAAGGCCATCGTCCGCATGACACGCGGACGTTCGCACTGGGCCGCGATCCCGACGCTGATAACGGTTGCAGCGCTCAGCGCCTTTCTCAACAACACACCGGTCGTGGTGATGTTCCTGCCGATCCTGACCGCCGTTGCGGCAACGGTCGGCCAGTCACCCGCACGGGTGCTGATGCCACTCTCCTTCATTGCGATTCTCGGCGGCATGACGACGCTGATCGGCTCCTCAACGAACCTGCTTGTCGCAAATTATGCCGCCCAGAGCTCGGATCTGCGTCTTACTTTCTTCAGCTTTACGCCGATCGGAATGATCGTGGCGGGCGTAGGCGCGCTATATGTGCTGTTCCTGATGCCGCGCCTGCTGAGGGCACGCAAAACCATGGCCGAGGAATTCCAGGCCACCTCCGGCAAGCAGTTCATCGCCCAGATCGAGATCACCTACGGACACCCGCTGGTGGGGGTCGAATCCATCTCCGGCATGTTCCCGAAGCTGAAGGACATGACTGTCCGGCTCGTGCAGCGTGGTCAGAAACCGATCCTGCCGCCGTTCGAGAATGTCGTACTGGCACCGGGCGACACTGTCATTGTAGCCGCGACGCGCAGCGCGCTCGCCAACGCGCTTGCCCGCCGCCAGCCGCTGATGGAAGCGGATTCCGACACGAATGCGTCCGGCCGGGACGCCAACGCGGCAACCCCGGGCTCCATGAGCCTGGCGGAAGTGGTCGTGGCCCCGGCCTCGCGCATGATGGGAAGGACCCTGCCGCAATCCGGTTTTTATACCGAGACCGGTTGCCTGGTGATGGGCATTCAGCGGCGCAGCCGCATGCCGCGCATGGCGATGAACGATATCCGTCTGGAATCGGGCGACGTGCTTCTGGTTGCCGGCAACGAGGACGACATCTCGCGCCTGCGCGGCAACAGGGACGTGCTCCTTCTCGACTGGTCGACAGCAGAAGTTCCCCGCAAACGCTATGCGCCCCGCGCCCTGGCCATTTTCGCCCTGGTGGTTGCCCTTGCCGCCAGCGGTCTGGTGCCGATCGTCTCCACGGCGGTTGCCGGGACCTTTGCCATGATTGCATCCGGATGTCTCAACATCCGCCAGGCCCTGCGCGCCATCGACAGCCGCATCTTCATGCTGATCGGCGCCTCCCTTGCCGGTGCGGTCGCACTGGATGCGACCGGCGGCGCCACGGCCATCGCCACCGCACTGGTGCATTTCCTGGAAGGGGCGTCGCCTTCCGTCATGCTGTCCGCCCTGTTCCTGATTGTCATGATCCTGACGAATTTCCTGTCGAACAACGCAGCGGCGGTCCTCTTCACACCAATTGTCATAAACCTGGCTGAACAGATCGGGCAGAGCCCGGAACCCTTCGTCGTCTGCCTGATATTCGCGGCCAACAGTTCCTTCGCGACCCCCATCGGCTATCAGACCAACCTGATCGTCATGGGACCCGGTCACTATCGCTTTAACGACTTTGTGTTGGCAGGAACCCCGCTCACGCTTATTCTATGGTTGACCTTTTCCCTGGTCGCCCCTTGGTATTACGGTTTGTAGGCTGGCCGGATAAGGGGCAGGAACCGGTAAAATGAGGCATCGCGGGACAACACGGTGACACGGCACCCAACAGATCATCCGCAGTTCTATCTGACGGCACCAGCGCCTTGCCCGTATCTGGAGGGCAAGCAGGAGCGCAAGGTGTTCACTCACCTTGTGGGACATGGTGCGCCGGCCCTCAACGAAGTGCTGACGCAGGGCGGCTTCCGCCGCAGCCAGAACATTGCCTACAGGCCGGCATGCGAGCAGTGCCAGGCCTGCATATCGGTGCGCGTCAAAGTCCGTGATTTCCAATGGAGCAAGTCCTTCAAACGCGTCTGGAAATCCGGGACGGACATCGTCGGTGCCCAGCTCCCGCCCAGTCCGTCGGCTGAACAATACGACCTCTTCCGTGACTATCTTCAGACCCGCCATGAAAACGGCGGCATGACCGAGATGAGCGTGCTCGATTATGCGATGATGGTCGAAGACACCCATGTGGAAACGATCGTCCTCGAATACCGCCGGCGTGGACCGGACAGCGGCCTCACCGGCGTCGGAGAAGGTCCCCTCCTCGGCGTCGCCTTGTCTGACCAGTTGTCGGACGGGTTGTCGATGGTCTATTCCTTCTACGATCCGGCCTATACCCGGACGCCGCTCGGCACCTACATGATCCTGGACCATATCGAGCGGGCGCGCGCGCTGCAGCTGCCCTACGTCTATCTCGGATATTGGGTCGAAGGCTCCGCCAAGATGGCCTACAAGGCCCGCTTCAAGCCGCAGGAGCATCTCGGCCCGAACGGCTGGGCCGTGGTCGACGCGGAAGACTACCGCCGCGAACCCTGACACGCGGCGATTTCTCCGAGCTATTCACTTCTGCGGAATAAAAGTGCGGATCTTTCCGAACACCGACCGGAACATCTCTTCCGTCAGGCGGCCGGTGTTGGTGTTGTAGCGGGAGCAGTGATAGCTGTCGAACAGCGTCAGGCCCGTCCCGGGCAGATCATGTTCGGCGCCATGGGAGAAGGGAAAATCCGCCCGGCGCAGCTGCAAGGCGGAGAGAAAGGTCTCATGGGCGATCCGGCCGAGCGCCAGAACCGCGAGGATCGACGGATTTGCGGCAAGCGTCGACAGGAGATACGGCCGGCAGGTCCTGATCTCGGCCCCGGTCGGCTTGTTCTGCGGCGGCAGGCAACGCACCGCGTTTGTGATCATGGCGTCTTTCAGCGTCAAGCCGTCATCCGGCCGGGCCAGATAGGTTCCTTCGGCGAAGCCGAAGTCCAGCATAGTCTGATAAAGCAGATCTCCGGCATAGTCGCCCGTGAAGGGACGGCCGGTGCAATTGGCGCCCTTCATGCCGGGAGCCAGTCCAATGACAAGGAGCCGAGGGGACCGCGCCCCGAAGGAAGGGACAGGGGCGTTGTGCCAGTCCGGATAGGCTGTTTTCAGCTCCTCCCGGAGTGCAACCAGCCTTGGACAAGCCGGACAATCCGCTGGCGGATCGACCGGCCCTTGATCACTATTCGAAGCGGACATCAATGCGTCTTAGTAGTCGTCGTCGTCATCATCTTCGTCGTCGACCGGAGCCGTCACCGGCGGACGGGACGGACGTTCCGAAGGATCGCGGCCGATCTTGGAGGCAAGGCTGGCCAGATCAATGAAATGGTCTGCCTGGCGGCGCAGGTCGTCGGCGATCATCGGCGGCTGGGTCTTCAGGGTCGAGACGACGCTGACCTTGCGGCCCTTGCGCTGAAGCGCTTCCACAAGCGAGCGGAAGTCGCCATCACCGGAGAACAGAACGATGTGGTCGACGGATTCGACAAGTTCCATCGCGTCCACCGCCAGTTCGATATCCATGTTGCCCTTCACCTTGCGGCGGCCGGCACTGTCGACGAATTCCTTAACCGGCTTCGTGATGACCTTGTAGCCATTGTAATCGAGCCAGTCGATCAATGGCCGGATCGAGGAATACTCCTGATCCTCGATCAGCGCCGTATAATAGTAGGCGCGCAGCAGATATGCCTGTCCCTGGAATTCTTTCAGAAGGCGCTTGTAATCGATGTCGAAGCCGATGGCTTTTGCCGTCGAATACAAGTTGGCTCCATCAATGAACAAAGCAACCTTTTCTCGAGCGTCAAACATCTTATTTGAAACCTTTCCGAGTCGTATGCGCTTTTCAAAGTGATGTGTCGTCAGATCCCGTTTCCCGCAACCGGATCGATCCTGCCCACTCTATAAAACAACGCATAATTGCTGTATTACAACCACTCTACCGGCAGCTTCAGACAGCTTATTGTTTTGTTTTTCCGAACGGCCTCTATGATTCTAAAAGACCGTTTTAGTGGCCTACACCATTATATTGGAAGGCCGCAACGCAAAAGCGAGCGGGATTTTCAAAAATGCCGCAAAAAAGCAGCAAAGTATGAACGCCTCTCGGGGATTTTACACCCGTCACCTCTCAGATTTGACAAGGGGTTGCTTTTTCCAGACACGAACACTATACGCTGGTTTTTCAAGTTCCTTAAACTTATGGAGACGTCGAATGGCGCGCGTGACCGTCGAGGACTGCATCGACAAGGTCGAAAACCGGTTTGAGCTGGTGCTGCTTGCTGCGCATCGCGCTCGCATGATCTCCAGCGGTTCGCCGCTGACGATCGACCGCGACAACGACAAGAACCCCGTTGTCGCCCTTCGTGAGATCGCCGAGCAGACCGTCAGCCCGGAAGACATGAAAGAAGACCTGATCCACTCGCTGCAGAAGTTCGTGGAAGTGGACGAGCCGGAAGCGGAAGCCGTGCCGGTCGTGCCGTCCCAGCAGCAGGTGACCCAGGTGAATGCAGTGGACGACAGCGCGGTTGAATTCGACCGCATGTCCGAAGAAGATCTGCTGCGCGGCCTGGAAGGTCTGGTCCCACCGGAGCGGACCGACGACGTTTGATTCTGCGTCACAAGTTTGTCTGAAGCGCGACCGGTTCCGGCCGGCGCTTCAGACTTTGTCTGTTTGTCCCGCTGATGTCTCAGCCGGTTGCCAGGGTCGGTTGCGGCCATGATGCGTCAATACGAACTCGTCGAACGGGTTACGCGCTATAACCCGGAAGCGGACGAAGCCCTGCTGAACAAGGCTTACGTCTATGCCATGCAGAAACATGGCAGCCAGACACGCGCATCAGGCGACCCCTATTTCTCCCATCCGCTCGAAGTTGCCGCGATCCTGACCGATCTGCGTCTGGACGATGCGACCATTGCCGTTGCCCTCCTCCATGACACGATCGAGGACACCGACGCCACCCGGGCGGAAATCGACAGTCTTTTCGGTGAGGAAATCGGCAAGCTCGTCGATGGCCTGACCAAGATCAAACGCCTCGATCTGGTTTCCCGCAAAGCCAAGCAGGCGGAGAATTTCCGCAAGCTCCTGCTCGCCATTGCCGACGATGTCCGCGTTCTTCTCGTGAAGCTCGCCGACCGTCTGCACAACATGCGTACGCTCCATCACATGCCGGAGCACAAGCGGGGCCGGATCGCGGAAGAAACCATGGAAATCTATGCGCCGCTCGCAGGGCGCATGGGCATGCACGACATGCGCGAGGAGCTGGAGGACATCTCCTTCCACACGCTCAACCCGGAAGCCTACGAGACCATCACCGACCGCCTGGTGGACCTGCGTGAGCGCAACCGCGAAATGATCCGCGGCATCGAAACCACCTTGACCGAACGCCTCGCCGAGCGCGGCATGGCCGCGGAGGTCAAGGGCCGCGAAAAGCGTCCGTATTCGATCTTCCGAAAGATGCAGCGCAAGGCCATCGGCTTCGAGCAACTGTCCGACCTTTACGGCTTCCGGGTCACCGTCGGAACCGTGGAAGCCTGCTACAGGGTTCTTGGCGTCATCCACACGACCTGGCCGACCGTTCCTGGCCGGTTCAAGGACTATATCTCGACGCCGAAGCAGAACGACTACAAGTCGATCCACACCACCATCGTCGGCCCGTCCCGGCAGCGCGTCGAGTTGCAGATCCGCACCATTTCCATGGACAGGGTGGCCGAGTACGGCATTGCCGCGCACGCCCTCTACAAGGACGGCGAACTCGGCGGACGCAATATTGCCCGCCACACGGACGATTGCCGCGCCTTCGAGTGGCTGCGCCGGACGACGGAACTTCTGGCCCAGGGCGACACACCGGAAGAGTTTCTTGAAAACACCAAGCTGGAACTCTTCCACGACCAGGTCTTCTGCTTCACGCCCAAGGGGCGCCTGATCGCCCTGCCCCGCGGCGCGACGCCGATCGACTTCGCCTATGCGGTTCACACCGGCATCGGCAACACCTGCGTCGGCGCCAAGATCAACGGCAAGATCATGCCGTTGGTCACCGAGCTGCACAACGGCGACGAGGTCGAGATCATCCGCTCCCCTGCCCAAACCCCGCCACCGGCCTGGGAGGCGATCGCAGTGACGGGCAAGGCTCGGGCCGCCATCCGCAGGGCAACGCGCGAATCCGTGCGCAAGCAGTATGGCGCCCTCGGGGAACACATCCTGAAGCGGGCTTTCGCGCGGGCGGACAAGGCCTATTCGGAAGACCTTCTGGAAGCGGTTCTGGACGAGCACAACCTGGGCAGTGTCGCCGACCTGCTGGCGGCCGTCGGCCAGGGCGACCTCAGCGCTCAGACTGTCCTGAAAAGTGCGCATCCGGATTATCAGGACACACGTGTCGCCATTTCCGGCCCGCCGATGGAAGAAGGCTGGTTCGGCCTGAAACAGGGACACGGACTGAAATTCAGGATCCCCCACGAGGACCTTGACGGCGACAAGGACCCGGGAGCATCCAAAGAGGCCGACATCGAAGGACCCGCCTTGCCGATCCGGGGCCTTTCCGGCGATATTCCGGTCACATTCGCCCCCAATGGCGGCGCGGTTCCCGGCGATCGGATCGTGGGCATCTTGACCCCGTCGGAAGGACTGACCATCTATCCGATACAATCGCCGGCGCTGAAGGAGTTCGACGACCAGACCGAGCGCTGGGTTGATGTGCGTTGGGATATCGACGTCAACAACCCCGAACGGTTTCCGGCTCGCCTGGACATATCGGCCGCAAACGAACCCGGCTCGCTGGCCACCATTGCGCAGGTGATCGGTGAAAACAGCGGAAATATCGACAATGTGAAGATGGTTCAACGGGCGCCGGACTTCCATCAGATGTACATCGACCTGGAGGTCTGGGACCTGAAACACCTGAATCGGATCATCAATCAATTGCGTTCCAAATCGAATGTATCGAGCGTCAGCCGGGTCAACGGCTGACATGACTGCTCAGATCAAGGGGATCTTGTTTCATGACGCGTGACGAAGTGCTGGATGTCTTCCGGGAAGCCGGAGCGTTCCTTGAAGGCCATTTCATTCTGACTTCGGGACTGCGCAGCCCGGTTTTCCTGCAAAAGGCCCGGGTCTTCATGTATCCGGACAAGACCGAAAAGCTCTGCAAGGCGCTGGCCGAAAAAATCAGGACTTCGAACCTCGGACAGATCGACTACATTGTCTCCCCGGCCCTCGGCGGTCTCATTCCGGGCTATGAAACCGCGCGTCATCTGGAGGTTCCGGCCATGTGGGTGGAGCGCGAAGGCGGCGAATTCCGGCTGCGCCGTTTCGAGCTCCCGGAGGGGGCCCGCGTGATTGTTGTTGAGGATATCGTCACGACAGGCCTTTCCAGCCGTGAAACGGTAACCTCGTTGAAAGCTCTTGGTGCTGAAGTTCTGGCTGTTGCCTGTCTGATCGACCGGTCCGGCGGGGAAG
>NZ_JBNKYW010000126.1:0-8874 GCF_050301095.1 Roseibium sp. | reverse complement strand
ACGCGCCCGCACGACACCGGCGCTGCTGACGCTTTCGACCGTGCCGACGGTCGTTTCACGCTGCAGCTCGACCTCGGGCGTAAAGACCTCGCCGATCGGATACGGCCAGTTGTAGTTCAGTCCCGGAGGCGTCTGATTCTCGACCTCGCCAAGAACAAGCTCGACACCGACCTCGCTTTGTTCAACCACATAGAAACCGGTGGCAAGCCAGCCGATTGCGACCACGGCCGCGACAATCAGGACACCGGCGGCGCCAAGGCGTCCTCCGCCACCGCCCGGCAGTACGGTTTTCATCCGGTCCTGGGTGCGTTTCAGGAGCTCTTCAAGATCCGGCGGCGTGCCGCCGCCTCCCCGATTGGGTCCGCTGCCCCAGGGGCCGCCGCTGTTACCGCCGCCGCCGCCCCATGGGCCGCCGTTGTTTCCGCCACCTTTCCAGGGGCCGCCGCCGCCTGGCTGATTGCTCCAAGGCATCCAAACTTCCTTCTTTCAAATCCGGCACGCGCTGCCGGACAAGGGTTTTTATTGTTTCACCCGTTCTGACTCACCGTAGGTTATAGGGAGGTTACCGGATGCTTTCAACGCAAAGACGACCGCAAAACGCTTGAAAAATCCACGTGTTTTCCCGTGCCGCAGGTGGGTAAGGCACCTGAAGGTGTCAAGGGCACTTCGTGCCGTTTCGGCGTCTGAGGGTTAACGAAGCCGGTCAGCCGGACCGGATCATGTCGATATGCGGAATGCCGTCCTCGATATAAACTTCGGAGACGGTCTCAAATCCGAGGGATCCGTAGAAGTTTTCCAGATAAGCCTGCGCCGATACATGGATCCGGCATCCGGGAACCTGCCGCCGCGCTTCGTCGATACCGGCCTCCATCATGAGGCGGCCGAGGCCACCACCGCGCCCCTCCTGCGCGATAACGACGCGGCCGATGCGCGCTTCCCCGTTTTTCAGGTCGGCGAACAACCGGATTGCCCCGACGAGCTCCCCTGTATGGCAGTTCCTGATCATCAGGTGAAGGGCTTCGGGGTCCTTGCCGTCGATATCTGCGTAAAGGGAATTCTGTTCCAGAATGAAGATATTCTGGCGAAGCCGCAGGAGATCGTGGACGTCATGATTGCTCAGCTGGTCGAACCTCAACCAGTTTGCCGTCAGATTTTCAGGCAGATTATCGATGCGGGTCATACAAGTCACTCGGTAAGGGTCAGGTCTTGCGCCGGTAGGTCACGAAGGTGAAGTTCGCGCTGTCCTTCTCCGAACGCACTCCCCGTTCCCGGTTGGTCTCCACCCACAAAGCCCGATCGATATCCGGAAAAACCGTGTCACCTTCAGGTTCGGCATCCACTTCGGTGATTTCCAGGCGGTCGGCCAGCCCGATCGCCTGGGCATAGATCTGACCGCCCCCCATGACAACGATCTCGTCGGTCCCGAGCTCCATGGCCAGGTCCCGGGCCCGGTCCAATGCCGCTTCCAGCGAAGCCGCGGTTTCGGCGCCATCAGGCGCATAGTCCGGATCGCGGGAGATGATGACATGGGGCCGCCCCGGCAAGGGCTTGCCGCCAAAGGAAAGGAAGGTCTTGCGCCCCATGACGACAGGTTTCCCGAGCGTGATCTTCTTGAAGCGCTTCAGGTCCGTGGGCAGCCTCCAGGGCATGTCATTGTCAGCCCCGATGATCCCGTTCCTGGGAACGGCGGCAATGAGGACAATTTCAGGCACGGCACCTCCCCGAATCCGGTTTTCAATCTGCTTCAAGCCTCCTAGCATGGATTTCAGGGCGGATGAAAACCGGCTGAAAAATTTTGACCGGGTGTCGGGTTGCGCAGGTCCGGCACGTTCTTGAAGAAAAGGCCTATTCACCAGGAGAATTTCCAAGATGTCCGACTTGATGGAAACCGTCTTGATCGAGCGCATCCGGGGCTTGATCCCGGAGAAAAACGTCGAACAGAAACGCATGTTCGGCGGCACCTGTTTCATGGTCAACGGCAACATGCTGACCTGCGTATCGAAACGCGGGCTGATGGCCCGGGTCGGCAAGGAACAGGAGGCGGAGGCTCTCGCCAGGCCCCATGCGTCGCCTTGTGAACCTGCAGGGCGGCCGATGCCGGGCTTCATTCGCGTCGAACATGAAGGCATCCAGTCCGACGACGACCTGAAGAGCTGGGTGGATCTGGCGCGCAACTATGTCTGCGCCCTGCCGCCCAATGCCGCCAAGAAGAAAACGCCCAGTGCGCGGAAGCCGGGACGATGACCGTTGTGAGCTTCCAGCCGGAAACCTTCGCTTTCTTGAAAGCGCTGGCAGGCAACAACACCAAAGACTGGTTCGAGGCCAACAAGGCCGGCTACCAGCGTTTCATCAAAAAACCTGCCGACGCTTTCCGCCCGGCCCTTGAAACGGCACTGCGGGATCTGACGGGCCGTGACATCGTCTCCAAGCAATTCCGCATCAACCGGGACCTGCGTTTTTCAAAGGACAAGACCCCCTACAACACCCATCTCCGCATGGCCTTCTGGCCGGAAGGTGGCCGCTTCGAAGGCAAGGAGGCTCAGCCGCCTTCGTTTTTCCTCTCCATCGAGGCAGACCATATTCGCATCGGAACGGGGTGCCTTGTGTTTTCCAAGCCCGTGCTCGGCGCCTTCTTGCGCGAACTTGAAACAGGTGGCGGGGACGTTCTTGCCGGTCTTCTCAACGGCCTGAAAGCGCAAGACTTCGAGGTATCCGCGCCGGATCTCGCCCGGGCTCCCCGAGGTTTCCCGAAGGACCATCCCCATGCCGGCATGGCCCGGCACAAGGGGCTGGCCGTCTGGAAGTCCGTGGAGGACACCGGCCTTGTTCAGGGCGAGGATGGTGCCAACGCACTTCTGGACATCTGGGCCGTCACCCTTCCGTTCTGGAAATGGCAGACCGGGCTTCTGGATAAAGCCGGCACGTGATCACCATAAGCGCTCAACCGGCTTTTTCCAGACTTGCCAGAATGACATCGTTCCAGACCCGCTCTGAAGATATCCGGGACGACCGGTCGTCGTATTTTCCGGCAAATATGACGGTTGCGATATCTGCCCGGGGACAAAGCCAAAGCCGCTGGCCGCCATTGCCGAACCCTCCGAACCATTCGGCGGCTCCACCAAGGGCGGGAACCTGTGACCGGCCGCAGAGCCAGTAATAGCCATAGTCCGGCCCTTCGCTGGTTGCGATCACCGGGCGGAGGGATGCCAGAAGCCAGGCCTCCGGAACGACCTGGTGGCCATGCCAGAGACCATTGTCCAGAACCATCCGGCCGATCTTGAGGAGGTCCGGCGCCGTTAACCGCAGGCCGGAAGCCGTCGAGGGCGCGCCGTCCCTGCCGGCGGTCCACTCAAACCGGGAAATTCCAAGCGGGCCGAAGAGCGCTTCCCTTGCAAAATCCGGCAGGCTCCGGCCAGTTCCCCTTTGCAGGATCTCGCCGATCAGGGTCGTCGCCCCGGCGCTGTAGATCCAGCGCGTTCCGGGCTCTTCCACGAGCGGGCGTTCCAGTATGTAGCGGAAACGGTCCGGTGCCAGTTCCATGAGGACCTCGCCGTTTAGCGGATCCGAGTAGGGCCGGTCTTCATCCCATTCCATGCCAAGGGTCATGGTGAGCGCATGCTCCACAGTCCGAAGCTTGCGCTCCGGATCGGACGCCAGTGCCTCGTATTCGGGGAAAAGATCCAGGAGCGGCGTATCGAGCCGGGGAACCAATTCCCGCTGCAAAGCGATGCCGTAAAGCAGACTGACAATCGATTTCGTGATGGAACGAAGGTCATGAAGCGTTCCTGCGTCGAAATGCACCTCGCCGATCGGGCGTCCCAGACACTCGTCGGGACCGGTCCCATAACTTTCAAGCACGATCTCGCCGTGCCTTTCGGCGAGAACCGCATGAAGGTCCGTAAGCTGTCCCTTGTCCACTCCGGCACAGAGCTTTCGTCCGATCATCGGATCGAACCCGAGCGTTTCCGCCTGCAAGGCATGGGGAGACAGCGACAGACCTGTTACCGGAAGCGGCATGGGAATTTCTCCGGACCGTGAAAGGAATTCCGTATTCTCGCCTTTTCTGATTGAAATGCGAACCCTTTCCTTGCCAGGAACAACACAGGCGGGCGCCTTCCGATCCAATCCGCCAGCATGGCCTTCACCTGTGCGAGACGGCGCAGCCGGAAATCGGCGCAACGTCAAATGCTCCGGTGTTGCTGCCGGCGCGGAAAAGGCAGATGCGCGGCGTAAAACCTCAAACTGCGATCGGTGCCGAAATATGCGGATGCGGATCGTAGTTCACCAGTTCGAAATCTTCGTATTTGAAGGCGAACAGGTCCGTCACGTCCGGATTGATCTTCATTTGCGGCCAGGCACGTGGCGTTCGCTTAAGCTGTTCCCGTGCCTGGTCGAAATGGTTGGAATACAAGTGCGCGTCGCCGAAGGTGTGCACGAAATCACCGGGTTTCAGGCCCGTCACCTGTGCCACCATCATGGTCAGCAACGCATAAGAGGCGATGTTGAAGGGAACGCCGAGGAAAACGTCCGCCGAGCGCTGATAGAGCTGGCAGGACAGCCTGCCCTCGGCGACATAGAACTGGAACATGGAATGGCACGGCGGCAGCGCCATTTCGTCGACCAGCGCCGGGTTCCAGGCAGACACGATCAGCCGCCGGCTTTCCGGGTTGGTGCGGATCATGGTGAGCAGGTTCGCTATCTGGTCGATGGAGCGCCCGTCAGGCGCCGGCCAGGACCGCCACTGGTAACCGTAGACCGGGCCAAGCTCGCCGTTCTCGTCCGCCCAGTCGTCCCAGATTTTGACGCCATTTTCCTTGAGGTAGCGGATGTTCGTATCGCCAGCCAGGAACCAGAGCAATTCGTAAATGATCGACCGCAAGTGCAGTTTCTTGGTCGTGACCAGAGGAAAACCCTTCGACAGGTCGAAGCGCATCTGGTGTCCGAAGATGGACCTTGTGCCGGTGCCGGTCCGGTCACCCCGGTCAACGCCTTCCTCCAGGATCTTTTCCAGAAGATCGAGATACTGCTGCACGGCCTGCCCCTTCAAGGTCGGGAAATCTAGTGAATGAAGTTAACTTGGCAGATTTTCCGCAAAACGCAGCCCCCACGACGATTTTTCCCCAGTCGAGGCTGGCGTTGTGGATGCACTTCCTTGAGCGCGCTCAGGACTCCCGACGCATGAATAATACGCCGCGCTCGTTCCTGACAATGGACCAACTTGCCGAAGGCCTTTCCAGGGTGGCACGAAATTCCCGCAGGTTGGGCGTTTCGTCCGCGATCAGGAGAAAGCCGCCGGGCACCAGATGCGCGACCACTCTCTCAAGGACGAATTGCCGGTCTTCGCGCTCAAGCATGTGCAACGTGCGGTCGATCAGCAAAACGTCGAATGTGCCGGATGGCTCGAAGGTTACGACATCGGCGACGTGCCCCACTAAGTCGAGCTGGTCCCGGGCCGCGGCTTTCAGAAGATCGGCTATTCCGGCAGAGGAAATGTCGACCCCGACCACGGAGTGTCCCAGCCGTGCAATGAACAGGGCATCTCTGCCCTGCCCGCACCCTACATCGAGCACACGCGCAGCCGGCTTGTCGAAGGTACTGAAGAAATTGCAGAAAGCCTTCGTCGGCGCACCAAGTGCATTCGGCGTTCTCCGGTAGAGCGCATCGTAGTCGCAAGCCATCGGAACACCTCAGCTTTCCTCTCTTCCGGCGCTGTCCGGAAATGCGTTTTGGAGAAACTCGGCTTTCATCAAGTGGGCCTTCATGGCCGGCAGACCAATCGCCTTGAGCGACAGAACCGCTGCGTAAATCAGCGTTGCGGTTGCAAGAGCATCAAGACCCCATGCAACGGCAGCACCGGGAATCCAAAGAAGGTCCGGAAGTGTACTCAGGGCTGGAATTGTCCAGAACCCGGTCACGGCATGAAGGACGAGTGCGATCCAGAAGCCTGCGCAGTAGGGACAGCGCCATTGTTCGTAGAGTGTCTGCAGCGGTTTGGGCAGGTATGTCAGCCCGGTATTGAACCACGATCCCCATTCAGGGAGTTTTTCCCAGAAGAGGATGTGAATGGCGACTCCCAACAAGGTCGGTTCAAAGGTCATTTGTTCTCGCGATCTTTTTGTTAGTTAGTTTAACTTACTTATTCATCCAAACTCGGAACGGCGTGTCTTTCAGACATTGACCAAAAGGCGTGCCACCGTACTTTTCTCGGCATCATCAAGTTCTGCCAGCACGGCCTTCACGACGGTGTCATAGATGGTCTTGCCGTCGGCAAGATGCGCCTCACCTTCCGCTGTCAGAAGAATGTGCTGCGCCCGGGCATCGAATTGGCAGGGAACGCGGCGAACCCAGCCCCGCTCTTCCAGCTTGACCACCATCACACTGGCGGACGCTTTCCGCACACCCATTTCCTCAACCACGTCCTGCAAGTGTTGTCCGTGGTCGTTCTTGTCCGTCTTCCGGCATTCCTGGTCCTTGATTGCTCTCAGGTACTCGAATTCGCTATAGGAAAGCCCCAGCTCCGGCCCCAGCGCGTTCCAGCGCCGGTGGGCAAGCCGGTGAATCAGTTCGATCAATTCGGAAAGTTGCACTGCCAGACTCCGGATCGTTAGTCTTCCTAACTAATTACGCATCCCGACATTGTCAATACCAATGCGTTGAGAACAGCAACGCCCCGTTTCTGAGCCGGTTTCCGCGCATAAGCTGTTTTTGAAGCTTTTTCCCGCATCCACAAGATTTGGTTGGCACCGAGGTACTTCCATTTCACTGCCGGAGCGCCTATATCAGGCGTGCTGGTTTACCAGCTATGGCAATAAATGGTCAGTGCAATAAACCTATCGGACCCGGGGGCGGTACCCGGCGCCTCCACCCAAGCTCATGAGACCAACTTTGGAAATCTCGTGGGTTTCGGCGGGGGCGAAACAGGATCGACGAGGGCGTAAAGACTGTGCTTTTGCTCGGCATTGTACCACCGTTATCGGGCTGTTCTAATAGTTGCAAACGACAACTATGCTATGGACAACGCTGTCGCAGCGTAACGCTGCGCCGGTAGTCCACTAAGTCCCGTTGGTTAGCACCTTCAGGCGGGGTCCGGAGGCACCTGGCAACAGAAGCCTCCACTTCCCTTGTCCCGTGTTTTCCTTCCCTCTCCGGTACACTTGCCGGCCAGAGTGCTGTAACTTGGGTGCAAGGGGACCATTAATCCGGGGTCACTTGGAAAAGAGCCTTTTCTTTTTGAGCCCGGACCGTCAATGTGCTCCTGAGCAACGAAATTCCCATCGAGATTCGACGAAAGCCGATGTCTGAAGACCTTCTGCGATACGACATTCTGATTCAGGACGCGCTGCGCGGCGCGGTGAAGAAAATTCTTGCCGAAGTCGGACGCACTGGCCTGCCCGGGGACCATCATTTCTATATTGCGTTCGACACCAACGCGCCGGGGGTCCGGATTTCCCAGCGCCTGAAAGAACGCTATCCGCAGGAAATGACGATCGTCCTGCAGCACCAGTTCTGGGATCTGGCCATCGGAGAGCATGCCTTCGAGGTCGGACTTTCCTTCGGCGGCGTTCCGGAAAAGCTGCTGGTTCCTTTTTCGGCCATCAAAGGCTTCTTCGACCCGTCCGTGCAGTTTGCCCTGGAGTTCGATCCGGGCAAGACTGCTGAAGAACTTCCCGAGGAGCTTCTGGAGGCTGTCGAGGAACTCGCCAGGGCAGAGCAGGAAATGGCCGGTGCCGACACGCCGGTCGGCGCGGATCAGGATACGGACGGCGCGGAAGTCAGTCCGGCAGCCGCCAAGGCCGCCCCCTCCGCGGAGGCTTCCGGCAATGACGGCGGCGGCGAAGTCGTTTCGCTGGATGCCTTCCGCAAGAAAACCTGACCACCGAGGCCTTCCATGAGCGCGGAGATCATCAATCTGCGCATGGCGCGCAAGAAGAAGCAGCGGCAGGACAAGGACAGGTCGGCTGAGAACAACCGCCGCAAATTCGGCCGCAGCAAGGCCGAACGCGAGGCCGCGCGCCGCAGGCGGGAAGAACTGGAAAGCCACGTCGACGCCCATCTCCTGCAGAAGCCCGGATTAGCTGACGATGACGGTTCTTCGGGCAACGACGGTTCGGCCTGACCCGACATGCCCCTGATCAAACGCTCCCTCACTCTGCACGGCCACCGGACCAGCCTGGCTCTGGAACCTGATTTCTGGGAGGTCGTGGATGCTTACACAGAGCAGAAGCGGCAGTCTCTCGCCGGCCTGATTGCCGAAATCGACGACAATCGAGATCCGGACGACCCGCTGTCTTCCGCCGTTCGAGTGTGGGCGCTCCAGCAGGCCAAGGCCCGCATGGCCTGAACCAGCACGCTTATTGCGGGACTCCCGGCAGCACCATCGGCCCGCCGGAATCGCGTGAAAGAAGATCCTCGATCGAAATGGGCGGATCCAGCGGCGGCAGATTCCCGGACGGCTCTGGCTGAGCGCCGGAAGACGGCTCCGGTCCGGTTTCCGGAGTTCCGAGAATGTCGCGTATACGATCCGCGAAGGGCCTTTGGCTGATCGTCTTTTCCACACGCAAATGCCGCACGGGCGCAACGCCACCTGCCGGTGAGACCGCTGCACTGTCCGGAGCAGACGGCGTTTGGTTCTGTGACGGGACCTCGCGTTCCTGGGAAGGAAAAGGACTTGTCACGTTCGGGAGTGAGCTTTTCCGGTCCGGCAACGGCCCATCCGGAGGAGACAACGACGTTTCCTGCCGTTCCGGTCGGGGGGGTGCTTGCGGTTCAGGTTCAGGCGCAGGTTCTGGCACAGGTTCAGGCAAGGCAGCCTGATCGTCCTGCGGCTCAGGCTCCTCAAGCTTGCGCAGGCGTTCTTCCTCCGCCGCAGCGGAA
>NZ_JBNKYW010000125.1:0-58450 GCF_050301095.1 Roseibium sp. | reverse complement strand
GGATCAAGAGGGCATATGCGCGGAGACACCTTCAAGACACTCCAGGGAATTCTGAAGGCCAGAGGCATGACTTATGCCGATCTTGCCGGGAGGATGAATGTGTCCGAGCCGACGGTCAAAAGAATCTTTGCCGGTCAGGATTGCAAGCTCGGCCGACTGCTCGAGATCTGCGATATCCTGGAGGTGCCGCTGGCCGATGTGCTCCACCGGGCGGCCCGGGTGTCGGAAAAGGCCAGCGTGCTGCCGGTGGCGACCGAAGCCCGGCTGGCAGCCGATCCCTCCCTTTTCTTCCTGTTTATCCTGCTGCGCGAACCGATCCCGCAGCATTTGATCGAGGAACGCTTCGGCCTGAGCGGTCAGGACATGTTCCGCTTCGGGCAGGACCTTGAAGCGCTGGGGCTTGCCGAGGTCCACGCGGGCAACCGGATCAAGATCACCCGGAAGGATCCGATCCAGTTCCGGCTGGACGGTCCGCTGATCCCGCTCCTGAAAGAGATCAATCTGAAGTTCCTGGATCAGGCGATTTCCAATGCAGGCGGTCAAAACAGCCCGTTTTTCACCGTGTCCCGGCGTATGCTGCCGGACACGGCGGCCTTCATCGCCCGGGAAATCGAAGCGCTGCAGGCAACCATTTCCGAGCTCGCCCGGCAGGACCAGATGGTCTCGCGGGAAGAGGATCTCGTCACCTGCAAGCTGACGGGCGCCTGGGCACCCGTCTCCTTTCCGGACATTCTGACGATCGCCCCGAAAGACTGAGCGCGGGCCTGCGTCAGCGCGCGACCCGGCGGCTGACCTGCCTCTGGATCCAGGTGGTGAATTCGACCGCCGCCGCGCTCCGCCTTCCCGGTGGCGTTGCCACATAGTAGTTGTGTCCCGATCCGTCGACCACGGAGGCAAGCTGGATCAGGGTGCCGGAGGCAAGCTCGGGTTCGATGAGGTAAGTTGGCAGGATGGCCGCGCCCTGACCGCTCACTGCTGCCGAGATGATCAGCGAAAACTGGTCGAAATAGCTGCCCTGCTGTGCATGGGCCGTTACCTCGGGCAGGGTTTTCTGAAAAACGCGCCACAGGTGCGGACGCGATGTCAGGTGGAGCAGCGGCATGTTGAAGATGTCCGGGGCGTCTTTGACCGCGTTGGCCTCGATCAGCGCAGGCGAGGCCACCACCACAAGGTCTTCCGGGCAAAGCGGCGTCAGCTTTGCTCCCGGCCAGTCGTTCGTTCCGAAATGGATGGCGACCTCGATGCCCTGGTCGGCCAGGTCGAAGGGGTCAGACCGGCTGTAGACCATCAGATCCAGATTCGCGCGCCGGGCCTTGAAGTCGCCGAGCCGCGGCACCAGCCAGCGTTCCGCGAAGGTCGGCAGGACGGCGATCGACAGCACCTCCTGGGATTCACCGGCCGCGACGGCCTGGGAAACCGTTCTGCGCAACCGTGCGAGATCGGAGAATATGGCGTCCGCAAAGGATCGTCCTGCCCGTGTCAGCCGGATGCCGCGCCCCTCCCGGCGGAAGAGGGCCGCCCCGATCTGGTCCTCCAGTTCCTTGACTTGCCGACTGACGCCGCTTTGGGTCAGGCCGAGTTCCTCCGCCGCCGCCGTGAAACTCTGGTGCTTCGCCGCCGCCTCGAAGCAGCGGAGCACGGAAATGCTGGGTATTGGAATGTCCCGGTTCACCTGTTCACCTGTTTAGTATGAGTTTTACTCATGAAAATATCTATTTTTCACGCGTTATTGTGCCGGTCAAGACGCGGTATTCTGCAACATGGAATTTTTAAGGGGAGTTTCGGACATGCAAAAGATTGCAGTCCTTGGTCTAGGTAAAGTCGGCACGCTTGCCAGCGAGCTCTTGCACGAAAGCGGCTTTACCGTCACCGGTTTCGACAACCATACTGCCGCCGACCTGCCGTTCGAGACCCGGCGGATAGATGTCAGCAACACGGACGCCCTGACCACGGCTCTGACCGGCTTCGACGCGGTCCTGTCCTGCCTGCCGTATTTCCTTAATGTTGGCGTCGCCACAGTCGCGCACGGCCTCGGCCTGCATTATTTCGACCTGACGGAAGACGTGCCGACCACCAAGGCCATCCTGAAGCTTTCCGAAACCTCCCGGGGCCTTATGGCACCGCAATGCGGCTTGGCCCCCGGCTTTGTCGGCATTGTCGGCGCGCATCTGATCGAGCAGCTCGACAGCTGCCGCTCCTGCAAGATGCGTGTCGGCGCGCTGCCGCAGAATCCGACCGGCCTGATGGGTTATTCGTTCAACTGGTCGCCGGAAGGCGTCGTCAACGAATATCTCAATGACTGCGAAGTGCTTGAAAACGGCGAAATCAAATGGGTCTCGCCGATGGAATGGATCGAGAAGATCGTTATCGGCGGCATCGAGCTGGAAGCCTTCACGACGTCCGGCGGCCTCGGCACCATGTGCGACACCTACAAGGACCGGGTGCCGAACATGGACTACAAGACCATGCGCTATCCCGGCCACGTCCAGCTGATGAACTTCTTCTTCCACGAGCTTCTCATGCGCGAACGCCGTCAGGAAGCCGGGGAAATTCTGGTGAACGCGAAACCGCCGGTGAACGACGACATCGTTTTCATCCACGTTTCCGCCGAAGGCGAAATCGACGGCCACATGCGGCGCAACGAATTCGTGCGCGGGCTGAAGCCGGTCGAGATCGCGGGCAAGGAGCGGACGGCGATTGCCTGGACTACGGCTTCTTCGGTCGTTGCCATCATCGAGATGGTCCGCGACGGCGCCCTGCCGGGCAAGGGCTTCCTGAAGCAGGAAGATGTCTCGCTCGACGCGTTTTTGAAGACACAGAACGGTGCCCGCTACAATGGATAGCAGGCCGGTCTTCCAGCGGGCGGACCGCATCGGTGGTATTGCCCTGTCCGAGATCGTGCAGATTTCGGAACGGGCAAATCTGCTGCGCGCCGAGGGCAGGGACGTAACCGCTCTGAGCACGGGCGAACCGGACTTTCCGACGCCGCCGCATGTGATCGCAGCGGCGAATGCGGCCGCAGTGGGCGGACAGACAAAGTATCCGCCGACGGCCGGCACACCGGTTCTCAGGGATGCTATCGCCGCGCAGGCGGGTGTGCGCCGTGAAAACGTGCTTGTGTCGACCGGAGCCAAACAGGTGCTGGCCAATGCCATGCTGGCGAGCCTCAATCCGGGCGACGAGGTCGTCATTCCGGCGCCTTATTGGACCTCCTATTCCGACATCGTTGCGATGGCGGGCGGGCGGGCCGTGACCGTGTCCTGCCCGATGACGGAAGGCTTCAAGCTGACGCCGGAAAAGCTGGAGGCAGCGATCACGCCGAAGACGCGCTGGCTCATGCTCAATTCGCCGTCCAATCCGTCCGGCGCTATCTATTCGGCGGCGGAAATCGAGGCGCTGGCCAGCGTCCTTGAGAACCACCCGCAGGTCTGGGTTCTGGCGGACGAGATCTACGAGCACCTGAGCTACGCTGCCTTTGTCAGTTTCGCGGATGCGGCGCCAGCGCTCAAGGACCGCACATTGATCGTCAACGGCGTCTCCAAGGCCTGGGCCATGACCGGTTGGCGGATCGGCTGGGCCATCGGTCCGGCGGAACTGATCAAGGCCATGACCGCCGTTCAGGGGCAGGTAACCTCCGGTGCCTGCTCGATTTCGCAGGCGGCCGCACTTGCGGCTCTTTCCGGCGATCAGGAGCTGTTGAGCGAGCGCCGCGATGCTTTCCGGACCCGGCGCGATCTTGTGGCCCACCGGCTGAACGCGGTCCCCGGCATTCACTGTCCGGTTCCGGACGGGGCTTTCTATGTCTTTCCGAACCTGGAAGGGCTGATCTCGGCCGGTGGATTTGAGAACGACGCCGCGGTCTGCGACTGGCTCTTGAGCGAAGCGCATGTCGCGATCGTGCCGGGCCGTGCCTTCGGCCTTCCCGGTCACGCCCGGATTTCCTTCGCCTATGCCGAAGCGGATCTGGAAAAGGGTCTCGACCGGATTGCCGAAGCTGTCGGCAGGTTGACCAACTGATTGTATGATTGAGGCCGTTGGCGCCTCACCACTGTCACAGGAGATAACAATGGAACACGCACAGGTTTTGAGCGCGCTCGGTCTCGGCGCGGAAGAACTGGCCGCCGGAACTCTCGTCGTCCGTTCGCCGATCGACGGGGCGGAAGTCGCGAAGGTCGCGGAAACGCCGCCTGCCGAAATGGATGCCGTCATCGCCCGTTCGAAGGCTGCCTTCAGGAAATGGCGCAGCGTGCCGGCGCCCCGCCGCGGTGAACTGGTTCGCCTGCTGGGTGAGGAACTGCGCGCGGCCAAGGACGCGCTCGGCGCGCTGGTGACGCTCGAAGCCGGCAAGATCACTTCCGAAGGTCTCGGCGAAGTCCAGGAAATGATCGATATCTGCGACTTTGCCGTCGGCCAGTCGCGCCAGCTCTACGGCCTGACGATCGCGTCCGAACGCCCTGGCCACCGTATGTCCGAAACCTGGCACCCGATGGGTCCTTGCGGTGTCATCACCGCTTTCAACTTCCCGGTCGCCGTCTGGTCCTGGAATGCGGCGCTCGCGCTGATCTGCGGCAACCCTGTCATCTGGAAGCCGTCGGAAAAGACGCCGCTGACGGCACTGGCCTGCCAGAAGATCTTCGAAAAGGCCGCCGCCCGCTTTGGCGAGGATGCCCCCGAAGGCCTGATGCAGGTCGTCGTCGGCCGGGCCGATGTCGGTGAATCTCTGGTTGCTTCCCGGGATGTGCCGATCCTGTCGGCCACCGGGTCGACCCGCATGGGCAGCATCGTCGGCCCGAAGGTCGCCGCCCGCTGGGGCCGCCCGATCCTGGAACTCGGCGGCAACAACGCGATGATCGTCGCGCCCTCCGCCGATCTGGAAATGGCCGTTCGCGCCATTGTCTTCTCCGCGGTCGGAACCGCCGGTCAGCGCTGCACTTCCCTGCGGCGGCTGATCGTGCACAAGTCGATCAAGGACGAACTGGTTGCAAAACTCGTCAAGGCCTATGACAGTCTTCCGATCGGCGATCCGCGTGAAGCAGGCACCCTGATCGGTCCGCTGATCGACCGGGCTTCGCTCGATGCCATGCAAACCTCGCTTGAAAAGGCCCGGGCCGAAGGCGGCAAGGTTCATGGCGGTGCCATCGTCAGCGACGGCGTGCCCGGCGGCGCCTATGCCGCACCTGCGCTGGTTGAAATGCCGGGTCAGACCGAGACCGTGAAGACGGAAACCTTCGCGCCGATCCTTTATGTGATGGGCTACGAAGACCTGGAAGAAGCCATCGAGCTGCAGAACGGCGTGCCCCAGGGGCTTTCCTCCTGCATCTTCACACTCAACGTGCGCGAAGCGGAAACCTTCCTGTCGGCGACAGGTTCGGACTGCGGCATCGCCAACGTCAACATCGGCCCGTCCGGTGCCGAGATCGGCGGGGCATTCGGCGGTGAAAAGGAAACCGGCGGTGGCCGTGAATCCGGCTCCGACGCCTGGAAAGGCTACATGCGCCGCCAGACATCGACGGTGAACTATTCCGCCGAACTGCCGCTGGCGCAGGGCGTCAAGTTCGACATCTGATCCAAAAGGCCCGCCGTTCCGGCGGGCCTTTTCATTTATTTCCAGAATTTCGGCGACTTCCGTGCCGCGTCCCAGCAGCTTCTGGCGTGTTGCCATTCGTCCTGGCACCGAGCTTCATGCCAGCCGATGACAAAGCCGGCCGCCTGGGCAATGGGAATGGCCCTTGCGCCACTTGCGGTGCACAGGTCCGGGAGCATTTCGGCCATGGCGACATCGTTCAGATAGCCGAATACGTCCTGCAGCTTCTTCATGCGCTTGAGAAACGGTTTGACCTTGCCTGGCGGATACAGGCAACCGAAGAATTCGACGCCATAGCGCATCTTCTTCAGTGTCTTGCGCATTTCGTGGCGCTCCGCGATGGAAAGCTTTTCCAGCCGCTTGCCGTAGCTCATGGCTTTCTTCCATTGCCGAGACAGGGCCTTGGCCGAAAAGGCGGTAACCGGCTGCGCCAGCAGGGCGGTCTGATCGAGGTTCTCCGGATCGAGCCAGCCGCGACCTTCCGTGTAGGCGGCAAGGTCGAGCAGGAAAGTGTTGAGTTCGTGCGAGCGCAGATGCTCCCTCAGAGCGGTGCGGGTCGCCTTGTCGCGGGCTGTGCCGAGATCCTCAACAAGGGCGTCGAAGGCAAGTTCCTGAGGGGCTTTCGCGGCAAGCGGGGCGACGATTTCGTCAATCAGCACATCCATGTCCCGCAAGGCGCCGGCCTTCGTAGCGATGATGCGGGCGCTTCTATCCAGCGGGGCCGTTGTGGCGGCATTCAGCACCGGTGCGAACAGCCTGAAGGCGCTGCGCAGCCGCCGGAGACCGATCCGCAGCTGGTGCGGACCTTCCGGATCGTCACAGGCAAGAACGGCCATGCGGTTTTCCGAGATCTGCGTCAGGCAGGACCGCAACACATCGCGGAAGGCCTGCTCGGTGGTGAGGCCGGGGGACAGGTCGAGTGGCCCGGTGAAAAAAGGCGCTGGTCCCTGCTCGGCCCGGCCTTCGGCAAACCGGTATCCGCGCTCGGCCTTGCTGTAGGGAGAAAAGCGGAAAGGCACGTCCTTCACGACAACCTTGGCCGCCTCGAAAACGGCAAGCGCCGGACCGGACTTCAGTTCCAGTTCGAACTCGGCAAGCGGCTGACTGCCGCTGCCGGCCAATATGTTGCCGGTGTCGAACGCCAGTTCAATATCGGTTCCGTCTTCTTCCCGTGTCAGATGCCGGACGGTCCGTTTCATGACCGTCTCGAAACACTCCGACAACGATGCCTCCCCGATGACTTCCGTGAGTTTTGCGCGAACCGTTTCGTCCTCGATCACCGCAAGATCGAGCGCCCGGCCGGTGACCGGGTGTTCCGCCTCGACCGGTGAGGAAAGGCCGCCCATCACACCCGTGCCAAGCTTTGCCGTTTGCAGCCAGCTTCGGCCGGACTTGCGCACCCTCAACGAAATCTTCGCCTTGCGCAGCGCCTGATCGGGCGTGTCGAAGTAGATCGACTGCAGTGTCTTGGTGACGGTCTTGCCGGCGGCGAAGCCTTCAACGGCGCCGGTCCGTTTCAGTGCGTCCTGCGCTTTGGGGTCCAATTCGAGCTTGAGCTCGATCTCACGTCCTGACTTGCTCATGCCCAAGTCCTAGCCAAGCCAGGCGTTCCTGTCCAGAAAAAGCGCACAATTTGCGCCTTTGTTGGCGGGCTAAGGTGTTTTGGACAGCCAGCCGGCTCCCGCAGGCGCTTGCGGCATCACTTGAACAGGAAACGGTGGAGCTTGTTAACCGCCCTGCAGACCTTGTGAAAATAGGTCGGGACCGATTTCTGATTGAAGGCGATCTTTCGAACATATTCCGGAACGTGCCAGTTGGCGGCCGACCCGTCCGGAAAGGACAGTGTTACACCCGGTACAGCGTGGTATTCGACGCCCTTGTCGTCCGTGATGTAGGCTTCCCCTTCAAGGATCAGAATGGTTTCGTCGAGAAAATACTGCCACCGGAACTTGCCGGCTGTGCATGACCAATGGTCCACGGCAGTCCAGTCGTCGCCGATCACGGACAGGTTCTTGCACCGGGCTTGAGGATCGCCTTCAAGTACCCACTCCGGATTGATCGGTGCGGGTTCCAGAGCGGTCTTGTCCAACTGAGACAAAGTAAAGAGCCCGGCTGGTGCTTCCGCATGGGTCTCTCGGCTTGTCCGGAAACCAAGTTTTTCCGGCAGATCCGAATGTACCCGCCGGCCCTCGATTTTGCTTTTTGCCCGCGTCACGCTGCCTGAAAGCGTCATTGTTAACTCCACTCAAAACCGTCTCCCCAGTTAAGAAGAGTGCAGTTGAAACGGCCTTAACAACCGACCCGATTGCTGCGCTTTTAGGTAGAAGGTCCGCGAAAATTCCCGTCAAAGTAAATTATCGGTTAACAGGTGTCGTGGAGTGCAGGCCGGATGCCGCCGGGGGTTCCGGTGGATTCTACCGCTGCACGGCGGGCACCATTCGCTAACCGCTTGCATCCTTCAAAAGTGCATGATAGGCACGCTCTCCGGTGCCGGTTGCCCCTCTGGCGGAACTGGTAGACGCGCGGGATTCAAAATCCCGTTCCTTCGGGAGTGCCGGTTCGATTCCGGCGGGGGGCACCATTCTTACTTGCGCTACCGCCCTTCGGGCTACTTGAGCGCTGGCTTGTTTCCAGATCTATCCGCGCTACCGCCCCTCGGGCTGCTTGAGCGCCGGCTCGGTACCAGACCAGTCCGCTGACCAGGGCCGATCTTTCAGGCGCGTGGCCCGATCCAAGGCTCAACCTATTTGAACTCCAGCGTGTCGAACGCCAGCGATGCGCTGGTTTCGAAAATGTCTTCCACCTTCTTGATCCGTCCCTGACGCGGGTGGCCGACGGCGATACCGATGATGCCGTCCCGGGTGCCCGGTTTTGCCAGGGCGACCAGCCGGACGAGCAATTGGTCTCCATCCTTGTTCACGAAATTCCCGACGACTTCGGCGGCAGGCAGGTCGCCAATCTTGATAGGGCGGCGGATGTTCAGCCGTGTGTTCTGATTTGTGCCCAGCTTCTTCAGGAGTTCGATGGCGAAATAGTCACCGACTTCGAGCCGTTTCTGCGGGTCGTCGGTCTTCAGGGAGTAGGTGATGATTTGCAGGGAGGAAAAGATGCTCTTCTTGCCGTCGTCCGTCGTGAAGTAGATCTTGATCGGGCCTCCGCCGGAGGGTTTGGCCTGCGCGTGAATTTCCTGGCCTTCGCGGCGCGGAGCGGCGAGGCTGAACGCAGCAGGCACGTCAACCCCGTGTTTTTCCGCAAATTTACCGTCCACCGTATAAATCGTCGACAGCGTGATGCCTCGGGCCTCGAACGGGGTCAGCTTGACGGTTCCTTCTGTCTTGGTCTGCTGGGCAACCGCCGGATCAGGTGCTGTCGCCATGAAGGCCAATGCTATCGTTGCAAGCACAATGGCTGTCGCCTTCATTACTTCCTCCCGATGCATTCAGATCACGGACAGGCAGACAGAGTACGTCATCACAGGCCGCCGGTAAAATTTCCCTAGGTGACTTTTCTCGCGGCTGCGGCTATGGGATGCGGCATGATAAGACGCCTCTACGACTGGACCCTGTCCCTTGCCTCCGGACCGCGCGCGCCTGCCGCGCTTGGCTCCGTTTCCTTCGTCGAAAGCTCCGTCTTTCCGATCCCGCCGGATATCCTGCTGATCCCGATGGTGATCGCGCGCCGCGAGAAAGCCTGGTGGTACGCGCTCCTGTGCACGATTACTTCCGTCGCGGGCGGCATTCTCGGCTATCTGATCGGCTCCTTCCTGTTCGAGCAGGTAGCCGTGCCCATTCTGACCTTCTACGGCAAGATGGCTTTTGTCGATGAATTCAAGGCGATTTTCCAGGATTATGGCTGGTGGTTCGTTTTCATCGCCGGGCTGACACCGTTTCCCTACAAGGTGATTACGATTGCTTCCGGAGCCCTCAGCCTTAATCCGGTGGTCTTCATTGCCGCGAGCATTGTCTCACGCGGGCTGCGCTTCTTCGTTGTGGCCGGGCTTCTCTATTTTTTCGGCCCGCCCATCAGGGATTTCATCGAAAAGCGGCTTGGCCTCATGTTCACCATATTTGTGGTGCTGCTGGTCGGCGGATTTGTTTTGCTTCGGTATTTCTGACAATAAGAGGGCGGCATGACGGCAGAACGGACGGCACGCATTTTGACGGGATTGGCTCTGGTTGGCGGACTGGCGGTCATCGCGGGCGCCTGGGGTTTTCAGCTGATTGGCGGTTATGTGCCCTGCAAGCTCTGCCTTGAACAGCGTATTCCCTATTACGCCGGTCTGCCGCTGACGGCACTGGCTCTGATCCTGATGGGAACGGGGCGCAAAGGTCTGGCCGTCCTCGTCCTTCTCGCTGTGGCCGCCATATTCGCCTATGGCTCCGGTCTCGGTATCTATCAGGCCGGCGCGGAGTGGAAATTCTGGGCGGGCCCCAATGACTGCGGCGGTGGAACGGCTGCGCCGAAATCGGCCGCCAACATGCTGCAGGCGCTGCAATCGACGCGCGTTGTCAGCTGCACGGAAGCCAGCTGGCGCATGTTCGGTCTTTCCTTCGCCGGCTGGAACGCGGTCGCCTCCGCGGGGCTTGCGGGCCTCGCGCTGCTGGCGGCAGTGCTGTTGAAATGGCGCGGCAAAGCGGCCACTGTGAAGGCATGAGCAAGACCAGGCATCCGAAGGAAAAGCAGCGCGAGGACGCCCTGAGGGCGCTCGACAGGGCGAAGGTGGAGAGCGAGACCGTAGCCGGTTCCAGCTTTGTCCGTATGGCCGAGCGCGCCAGGGACCACATGAGCGCGGCGGACAAGGACGAAGACGATTGGGCAGAGGTCTGGGGCACCCGGATCGGCCGGGGCCTTGGACTGATTTTCGCGATAGGACTGGCGATTTATCTTCTCGTTACCTACGTCTTGGTGAAATAATCCCGAAACGGGCCGTCAAGGAAAGCGTGGCCGGTGCAAGCCGGCGGCCCATCTTTGCGTGTCCGGAAAAGAATTGAGCGAGGGAGCGGCTGTTCCGAACGCAGCTGCTTCAAAGATCGCCAGAGGAACGAAAATGGCGTCGATCCTGCCGGTCAGCCACAGCAGCTGGTCAGAACGCAAGGCTCCGGACCTTGCCGATTTTGAAGCCATGGCAAGCGAAACCCTGGCAACCCTTCCGGACGATCTGCTGATGCGCTGCGGCCATATCCAGATCCGTCTCGCCGAATATGCGCCCGATGACGTCCTGGACGCCCTGTCGATCGAGGATCCGTACGAGTTGCTCGGCTTGTTCGAAGGTCTCGGGCTGGCCCAGGGGGGCGACGCGGTGCTGACCGGGCAGATGCCGAACCGGATCTGGCTGTTCCGGCGGCCGATTCTCGACTATTGGGCCGGCATGGACGAAAAACTCGGCGACGTGGTCGCCCACGTCCTGATCCATGAAATCGGTCATCACTTCGGACTGTCCGACCAGGATATGGAACGCATCGAGGCCGCAGCCGACCGTTAGATCAGCTGCGGCCCCGAAGCAGTTTCCAGGTGCGGAAGCCGATTATTCGGCAGCTTCCTTCTGGGCGCGGTCGATGGATTCGATGATCAGCTTCTTGGCCGCGTCGACACCGCCGACACCGGTCACCTTCACCCATTTGCCGGGCTCCAGATCCTTGTAATGCTCGAAGAAGTGCTTGACCTGGGCCATGGTGATATCCGGCAGATCGGAAATGTCATGGATGTTGTCGTAGCGCTTGGACAGCTTGTGGGTCGGAACGGCGATGATCTTCTCGTCCTGGCCGGATTCGTCTTCCATCAGAAGAACGCCGATCGGACGGCAGCTCATGATGGCGCCCGGCACGATCGGCCGCTGGTTGACCACGACAACGTCGATCGGGTCGCCGTCGCCGCACAGCGTGTGCGGAACGAAGCCGTAGTTGCCCGGATAACGCATCGGGGTGTAGAGGAAACGGTCGACGTACATGGCGCCTGCTTCCTTGTCCATTTCGTATTTGATCGGCTCGCCGCCAACGGAGACCTCGATGATGACGTTGATGTCTTCCGGCGGGTTCTTGCCAATCGGCACAGCGTCGATACGCATTGCAAACTCCTGTTGATCTTTGCAGCGTCTATCGCAATCCAGCCGCCGAAGTTCAAGCCTTTAATTTTGCATTGCACCTAATTGATGATCATGCCTCTAATCTCCGGGCCTTGTATTGCGAAGGATAGAATATGCGGTTTTTCAATTACAGATTGGCCCGGGTTTTCCTTGCCGCGTTCCCGGTCCTGGCATTTCTGCCGGTGCAATCAGCCGGTGCCGGCGGGATCACGAGCGATTATACCAAGATAGAGCTTCAGAACTGCGTCCAGTTCCAGTCTCCGGAAGGGGTTGAAGAGGAAGGAACCTTTGGCGGTGCCTGGGAATGCGCAGGCTACCGGGGGCAGCCGGTCTATGTCGCCGAGGGCGACCTGCGCATGTTCGTCTCCTTCGGGCCGGCTGCCGAGCAGGAACCGGCGGCTGAGCAGACCTTGCCGAATTTCAATACGGTCAACGAAACGCTGGAATGGCGGCTGCGCGACGGCGTGCCCTTCGCCACGATTCTCAGGTGGTTTCCAAGCCTTGACGAGGGTGCGCGCACCGGCAGCGTGCTGATCGTCACCCAGCTGCTGCCGGGGGGCGGCACCTGCCAGATCGCACGGATCGACGCGCAGGCCAACAAGAATGCCAATGTTCTTGCCCGGCAGGCGGCGGATTCGATGGCCGGCACCTTCGATTGTGCCAGGCAACCGGACATCATCGGAAATCCCGGTATCTTGAATTAGTCCGGTGCCGGGCGGCGCTTGTGCCGTTCAGTCTCCGGCCTCTGGCCAGACATAGATCGACAGTTCCAGCCGTTTGCCGCCGAGCCTGTACCAGGACTTGGCGGCCAGCCGGCCGCCGATGGCCTTGTAGAACGCCCGGGCGGACTGATTGTCGCTCAACACCTGGACCGCCAGCCCCTTCAGGTTTCGTGCGGCCAGTGTTTCGCGGACATTGTCGAACAAGGCCCTGCCGAAGCCGAGGCCCTGGTATTCCGGTTTCAGGTAGAGTTCGTAAATCTCGCCGTCCATCGCGGTGTTGCGCAACCGGCAAGGGCCGTAAGTGGCGTAGCCTGCGGGCACATCGGCGATGGAAAGGATCTTGATGTCGACACCGCGTGCCAAAGCACCCTGCCACCAGCCGGGGCCCCGGCGGGTGATCATCTTCTGCAGGTCGACGCCATGCAGAACGCCCCTGTAGGCTCCGAGCCAGGCTTCCGAGTGAATGCCGGCCAGTGCCTCGCAATCCGCGGTCCGGGCCGCGCGCAGATCGATCAGGTCCGTTGTCATCCTGAAAAAAGGATACAACAAGCTTCGGGCCGGAAAAGAGGCAAATGCAGCGATGAGGCGCAAAAATGCGGCTTTGCCCTTTTCCGGGAGGAAGCAGGCAAAGCCGCGATCGGCATTTCTGCGGAGTGGTACGGCTGGGGAAAGCGCCTGTTCCTCAGCCTTGAGGGGTTGCACGGAGACGATCGAGGATTTCCTCCGCCAGATCCTGCCGCACCTTGCCCAGGGACTTCAGTTCACTGGCGACGATATCGACTTCCTTTCCGACCGCGCCGACCATCAGGGCGACGTTCTGGGCATGCAGGGCCATGTGCCCCTTCTGAATGCCGGTGGTGGCAAGGGCGCGCATGGCGCCGAAGTTCTGTGCCAGTCCGATGGAGACGATGACCCGGGCGAGCTCGTCGGCGGTGCTGACGCCGAGGATCTTCAAATTGGCCTGTGCGGTGGGGTGGATTTTTGTGGCGCCGCCGACCAGGCCCACCGCCATCGGAAGCTCCAGGGTGCCGACAAGATTACCGTCTCTGTCCTTTTCCCAGCGCGACATCGAGCGATAGCGACCGTCCCGGGCGGCATAGGCGTGGGCGCCCGCCTCGATGGCTCTCGTGTCGTTTCCGGTCGCAAGCACGACGGCGCTGATACCGTTCATGATGCCCTTGTTGTGGGTGGCCGCCCGGTAAGGATCGGCATCGGCGAAACGATAGGCGGACAGCATGTCGTCGCGGACCGTTTCGCCGCCGATTTCGGCGAGCGGCCACACGGCGCGCACGCGGGCAACACGGCGGTCCGCAAGGTTCGTCAGGATGCGCAGCAGGCTTCGGGCACCCGTCCACTCTTCCAGTTTCGGCGCCACGGCTTCGGCCATGCTGTTGACGGCATTGGCGCCCATGGCGTCGCGGGTGTCGACGATAATGTGCACGATGGTCATCGGACCCTCGGTGCTTTCAATGACGCGAATGTCCAGCTCCCTGAACCCGCCGCCCACTTTCAGGAGAAGAGGGTCGGTGTCGTCGCAGATCGCCCTGATGTCTTCAAGGTGCTCCAGCACCTGCAGACGGACGTTTTCCGGATCGCTCGCTCCCACAAGCTGGATCTGGGCGGCCATCAGCGGTCCGCTCGTCGAGGTCCTGAAGCCGCCGGTGTCGCGGCAGCGCTTGGCGGAGTTGCAGACGGCTGCAATGACCGAAGACTCCTCGGTTGCCATCGGCACCAGCACGTCCCGGCCGTCCACGGTCATGTTGGTTGCGATGCCGACCGGAATGGCGATGCTGGAGATCGCATTTTCGATCAGCCGGTCCGCCAGCGCGATCTGCCCTGCAGCCGCGTCGGCAAGGTCGCCTGCAGCCAGATTGTCGAGGTTCGCCTGGCGCCGGACAGCCTCCAAGCGGGCAGCCGGGTCCAGCTTGTGAAAGCCTTCAATGCGGGACGAGGTAAAGTCGCTCATCGATTGTCCTGTTGGTCTAGTTGATCATGGAATGGGGGAGCCAGAGCACCAGCGCCGGAAACAGGGCGCAGATGATGATGCCGAGGGCCTGAAGCAGGATGAAGGGCACGATGGCGCGGTAGACCGTACCCATGCCGATGCCCGCCGGCAGGACGCCCTTCATGTAGAACAGCGTATAGCCGAAGGGCGGCGAGATATAGGCCATCTGCGCCGACACCAGGAAGAGAATGCCGAACCAGAGCCGGTCGAAGTCAAGAAAGTCGATCACCGGCAGGAAGACCGGTACGCACAGCAGGATGATGCCGATCTCGTCCAGGAACATGCCGAGGAAAAACAGGATCGCCAGCATGACCGCGAGCACGATCCAGCGGTTTGCCTCCAGGTTCTGAATGAAGGACAGGAGGAAGTCGGCGCCTCCCGTTCCGGTGAAGATCGCAACGAAGGCGCGTGCGCCGATGGTGATCCAGAGGATCATGGCCGTTACCTTGACCACGTCCATGGCAACGCCGGAGACGAGCTCCCGATTGAGCCGCCGCTCGATCACCGACGAAATGAAAGCCAGCAGAACGCCGACCGCGGCAGCTTCCGTGGGCGTGGCGACGCCCATGTAGATCGTGCCGAGCACACCGACGATGATGAGCAGCGGCAGGACGAGGGATTTCAGAGCGCCGATGCGCTCCTGCCAGGTGACGGTATCTTCATAAGCCGGCTTTGGGGCTATCGACGGGTTGAAGGCGGCGCGCAGGACAATGTAGCCGATATAGAGCGAGGCCAGCAGCAGGCCCGGAACCACGCCCGCAATGAACATCTGGCCGATCGAGGCCTGGGCGGTGACCGCGTAGACGATGGTTATCACGGAGGGGGGAATGAGAATCCCGAGCGTACCCCCGGCACAGATCGTCCCGATCGCCAGTTCCGCACTGTATCTGCGCTTCAGCATGGAGGGCAGGGCCAGCATTCCCATGGCGGCGACAGCCGCTCCGACGATGCCGGTCATGGCGGCGATGATCGTGCAGATGACGATCGTTCCGACGGCAAGTCCGCCCGGCAGGCGGCGGGACCAGAGCTCCATCGCCCGGTAGAGGCTTTCAATGACGCCCGATCGCTGCAGCGTGCTGGCCATCATGACGTAGAGCGGGATCGCCAGAAGGGATTCCGAGGTCATCGTGGCGTAGAGATTGAGCACGGTCACCGAGAGGGCGGCGGGGCCCCACAAGGTCACGGTAAAGACGAGGGCCAGCGCGCCGAGCGTGAAGGCCAGCGGCAGGCCGGTCAGGAGCAGCCCGACAAGGCTGGCGAACATGATGAGAAGGACAAGTTCGGAGCTCATGCGCCAGCCTCGCTTTTGTCTTTCAGGACCGGGAGCGTGCGGAACCCTTCCACGAGGGCCTGGGCGCAAAGCATCGCAAACGCCAGCGGCACGACGAACTTCAGCCACCAGACCGGAGGGTTCCAGGCCGAGAAGCTGGTCTCCCCGAGCGAATAGGCATTGACCGCCAGCGGCCAACTGACCCAGGCGAACACGCCCGCGAAGGTGGCGATGATCAGGAAGGACAGGATATCGGCCACCGCCTTGGGCCTGCCGGTCAGCTTGTCGCTGAAGATGTCAACGGCGACGTGGCCCTTCAGATGCAGCAGATAGGGGCCTGCGAGCATGAAATGGGGCCCGAAGATCAGGGTGCTCGCCTCCATCGCCCAGACAGTCGGCGCGTCGAAGGCATAGCGGGAGATCACCTCGAACAGCAGGATCGGCACGACGGCGAAGATCAAGGCTGCGGCCAGGGCGAAAAACACCCGGTTCAGGCCCGTGACGATGGAGAAGACTGATTTCATGGAACTGCGCAAAATGCCGGAGAAGCGGAAACCGGACAGCGGGACTGGGTGGGTTTCGTCCCGCCGTCCGGCCGGGAAGCGATCACAGCAGGCCGAGAGCCGTCATGAATTCGGTCTGGCTCGCGAGCACACGGTTCGCCAGATCGTCTCCCTTGGTTGCTTTCTTCCAGGAGTGGACCGCCTTGGTCCGGTTCGCGGCAATGTCATTCTGGTCGAGATGAATGATCTCGACGCCCTTGTCCGCGTATTTCGACAGGACATCGACGTTCTGCACCATGATGTGCTGACGCAGGGCTCCGGAAATCTCGCGGGCCGCGACGGCCAGGGCTGCCCTGAAGGCTTCCGGCAATGCCTGATAGGCCGCCTGGTTGGCGACATAGCTGGTGGCGGTGGTCGGCTGATGAACGCCTGGCAGGATGATGAACTTGGCAACTTCACCAAGACCGGCTTCGTAATTCGCCGTCAGGTCGCCCCGGTCGGCGAAGTCGATCAATCCTTTTTCAAGCGCGGTGTAGACTTCCGCCGTCGGCAGCGGGGTCACGGAAACGTCGAGATCCCCCATCACCGCTGAGGCCAGGCCGACAAACCGGCCTTTCTTGCCCGCCATGTCCGCGATGCTGTCCATTCTGACGGTGGAGTGTATCGGCTCCTCGCCGTAGACAGTCGGAGCGATGTAGAAAAGACCCGCCTTGGCATAGGCCTCGCGCGCAAGGTCCAGGCCGCCCTTTTCGTAGAACCAGGCTTCGTACTGGTCGGAGTCCGGGAAGCCGAAGGGTATCGTCGAGGTGAACGCGAATGCCGGGATCTTGCCGGCCTCGTAGCCGTCGAAGGTTTTCATCATTTCGAATGCGCCGGCCCGGACGGCGTCGAAAGCCTGGTTGGCAGGGACGAGCTGACCCGCTGAGAAGAGCGTGATCCGGAATTTTCCGTCGGTCAGTTCGCCGACACGCTCGACAAATTTCTTTTCAAACTCGAAGGGTGTCGTCCCGGCATCCCACAGAGCCTGCATCCGCCATGTTACGGCATCCTGCGCCTTGACGGCTGCCGGCGTGGCCAAAACCGCCCCACCTGCCGCAGCACCCGCCAAAAGGCTGCGTCTACTCACCTTTGTCATTTTTTCCTCCCGAGGAAACTGTCATTCTCTGGTCTAATGAGCGAAACTGTCATAAAAACCATTGGGACAATCAAGGGACAGTTTGCGGGAATACTTGCAGTACTGTCCCAGTAAAATTGAGGGGACGGTGACAGTGAACGGCGGCAATCGAAAGCTTTCCCGGGTCGACCAGATTGTCGAGAAAGTCGCGCTGATGCTCGAGGCCGGCGCCTACAAGCCCTTCGAGAGGCTGCCTTCCATCCGGCAGGCCGCGCGGGAGAACGGCGTTTCGAAAAACACGATGGCGGAAGCCTACGACCGGCTGGTCGCACGCGGGCTGCTCGAGGCGCGTGCGGGCTCCGGCTACTATATTTCCCAGGTCCGCGCCGTTTCGCCGCCCCTGCCCGCACCCCATGTCACGGCGGCAATCGACGGCATGTCGCTGTTGCGGGAGCAGCTGGAGAGGCACTATGAGGTGCGCCCCGGCGACGGCCGCCCGCCGCCTTTCTGGATGGAAGGTTCGGAACTGCGCAGGCATTTCGCCAATGCCAAGGCGCCTTTTCCGGAGGCAATCGAATTCGGCTATGGCAGTTCATGGGGATATGGCCCCTTGCGAGACCGGCTCAGGATGCAGCTTCTGGAGCGATCGATCCAGGTGGAGCCGGAAGGCCTTCTCCTGACACATGGTGTCAATCATGGCCTGGACCTGATCATCCGGCACTTCACCGAGCCGGGCGATACGGTCTTCGTGGAGGAACCGGGCTACTATCCGCTGTTTTCCAAGCTGACATTCGCCAAGGTCCGGATCGTCGGTATCCGCCGGGACCGGGACGGACCGGACCTTGAAGACCTGACGGCCAAGCTTGCCCTCCACCGGCCCAAGATGTTCGTGACCCAGTCACACGGCCACAACCCCACGGGCGGATCGTTGTCGCCGTCTCGGTCCTTCGGTCTGATGCAGCTGGCCGAACGCTGGGGGTTTCTTCTGGTGGAAAATGATGCGCTTGGCGATATTCTGCCGGCAACGTTGCCGAGACTGGCAGCGCTCGACGAGCTGAACCGTGTTTTGTATCTTGGAACCTTCTCCAAGACCCTTTCCGCCAGTCTCCGGTGCGGCTATGTAGCCGGTAATCCGGAAATCGTCCGCAGGCTCGCCGACATCAAGATGATCACGCTCGTCAATTCCTCAGAGCATGTCGAACGCTTCGTCTTCAACCTGATTCAGGCCGGGCATTATCTGCGGCACCTCAGGCGTCTCAAAGGCAGGGTCGAAGAGGCCTACAAGGCGGCTGTCGACGCGATGGAAACCCTCGGCCTTGCCGTTCGGGAGTGCTCCATTCCGGGTTTTTACCTTTGGGTGGAATTTCCGGAACATGTCGACGAACAGGAGCTGTGTGCGGCAGCGAGCGAACAAAGCATCTTCATTTCGCCCGGGTTCGTGTTCTATCCGCAGCGTGAGCACCGCCGGCAAGCCGCCATGCGGGTCAACGTCGCGCACGGTACGGACCCGAGGTTCCTCGCGTTCTTGCGCGGTTTTCTGAATTGAGGCGGGTGATGCCCGGTGGTTCGCCATAGGGGCCCGGATATGAAAAGGGCCGGCATGTAGCCGGCCCTTCAGTTGCCCTGATGTTTGACTCGTTAAATCTGGTCGACCTGTAAAAGCCTCGGGGGGCTGGGGGGCTAATGCATTCCGCGGCTCTCACCGGTCGTACCCATCAGGGTATGATCTGAATATGGGGAGTTAAAATGGCTGGCCAAGGGCTGGAATGCGGCAAAATCATGGAAATTTTCAAATTCTTTCTGGGCAAAGTGCCGTGGCGTCCGATTTTCGGGTTCTCCCCGGTATTTCCGGCTCAAAAAGGGCTGGATTTTCGTCTGAAAGGAGCATTCGGAGGGCGCGGGCTTGCCATCCCCCCCAAGGAGACGCATCATGACAGAAGCGTGACAGGGGATTCCCGGTCCGGCGAAACCCGGTCAGCAGCGAAACCGCAAACGGAATGGAGGCGGAATGAGCGAAGCCGATGACAGCGCGTTTCAGCGCGGCGCGGGCGTGAGTCCGGCGCCGCAAAGCCACCCGGCTCCCCCGCCCAAACCCGTCGTTTCCTTCAACAGGCGAGAACTCGACACGATCCTGCGTCTCTACGGCCGCATGGTCGCCGATGGCGAATGGCGGGACTATGCCATCGACCTGTTGAAGGACAAGGCGGTCTTTTCGGTGTTCCGGCGAAGCTCGGAAATGCCGCTCTACCGGATCGAGAAGGATCCGAAGCTGACACGGCGCCAGGGTGCCTTTTCGGTCGTCGGCACGGGCGGCATGATCCTGAAGCGCGGCCATGACCTTGCCCAGGTCCTGAAGGTGCTGGAAAAGAAAAAACACCTGCGGCTGGTCGACGCCTGAGTTCGACATTGCCGGCTTCCGTGACCTGACAGGCGAAGGCTCAAGGAGACCACCTGTCGACGTCGTCCCGAACGCAGCGCAGCGAAGGTCCGGGATCGGTGAGCCGATGGAAACTTTCCGCATTGAAGCGCTTGCATCGCGCCGGCTCTCGCTCCGCTTGGCCGGGATGACGGTCGAAAGATATCCGTTTCATGAACAAAAAGCCCGGGACGATGCCCGGGCTTTCTTCATTCTCGATGTGTCTGCAGCTTAGTCGCGGTTGCCGAACAGCTGCAGCAGCATCAGGAACAGGTTGATGAAGTCGAGGTAGAGGCGCAGGGCGCCCATCACGGACTTCTTGGTGGCGACTTCACCGCTGTCGCCTTCGTAGTACATTTCCTTGATCTGCTGGGTGTCGTAGGCCGTCAGGCCGGCGAACACCAGAACGCCGATCACGGAGATCGCGAACTGCAGAGCGGAAGACGCCATGAAGATGTTCACGATCGAGGCGATCACGATGCCGATCAGGCCCATGAACAGGAACGAACCCCAGCCGGACAGGTCCTTGCGGGTGGTGTAGCCGTAGAGGCTCAGCGCGCCGAAGGACGCCGCGGTGACGAAGAACACGCGCGCGATCGAAGCTCCGGTGTAGACCAGGAAGATCGAGGACAGCGAAATGCCCATCACGGCGGCGTAAACCATGAAGAGGCCGCGTGCCGAGGACGCACTCATGGACTGGATGCGGAAAGACAGCCACATCACCATGCCGAGCGGTGCCAGCATGACGATCCACTTCAGCGGGCTGCCGTAAAGCGTAACACCCAGCTGGGTTAGCATCTTGCCGTTGCCGAGGCTGGCAACCGCCGCGCTCGGATCGGTGGTCGTGGTGACCATAGCCGTTGCCAGCGCCAGGAAGCCTGTCAGCGCCAGGCCGATGGCCATGTAATTGTAGACACCCAGCATGTAGGCCCGAAGGCCCTGATCGATGCCGGCCTCGGCGCGTGCGCCGGTAGCGGTGTATGCGCCTTGAGATTGACGGTCAAAGGTCGACATTGTCGTGTTAATCCCCTTCTTTACGAAATGCGCATGTGACGTCACATGCGGCACAACTCCCTCAACATATGGGAAAATGCGGCAAAGAGAACAAGACGGAATTCCTGAAAAATTCGTAATATTCGCGCTTTGAGCCGGATTTCTTGCCCTTATGTTTAAAATTCGGGAATTTATTTCATTGCCTTGAGGCGGGACGCGATCTGGCGGTCACAGTCGCCGCCGGGGTTGCGCACGATTTCCTCGGCCTGGAAATCGAGGATTTCCCGCTCCCTGTCGCGCATCTGCTCCACGCTGACGCCGGGCCTGAACCACTGCAGCACCGCGTAGTCGCCGCCGGCATCCGTCAGGAAGGCCAGCGGCTTGCCGTCTTCCATAATGCCCATGCGGCCGACACGGACCTCCTCGATGGAAATCTTGCGGCTCTTGCCGTCGATTGTGATGCTGTTCTGACCCACCTTGAGCTTCTTCAGCGTCGAGCCCTTGGTGCCGTTCCAGCTGCCGAAGAAACGCTTGCCTTTCTTTTCGACCGACAGGCAGGAGTTTTCGAAATCAGGAATGGAGAGCCGTACCGCCGAAACCTCGACCGGCTCCTCACCCTTGACCGAAAGCGTGTATTTCATCGCGTTGTCACCGGTCCGGTAGACCCGGATACCCGCCGGCGTATAACCGGAATCGCCCATGGTGCGGGTGAAGAAATCGAACTGGTTCTCGTCGTTGGTACCCGCGCGGCGGTAAAGCCAGCGCTTCGGCAAGCCGTCTTCGAACACCAGCCAATCGCTGACGACAAGGCCCTTGGGGCCGCCGGGGGTGTTCAGTTGCCAGACGCCGGTGTGAAACGGGCTCTCGGCCTGGGCGGCGGGAGCGATCGAAACGATTGCCGCCGCGACCGCTGCCGCCTTGGCCAAGGTTTTCAAAAGATGCGTTCCGGTCCGTATGAACATTAAGCTGATCCCCCGAGATGATTTGCTTCCGATCTCTTTCGGATAGCGCAAGAACGGGCTCCTGCGCAACCTGAAGGAAAAGCTTCGGACGCCTGCCGGGGCGTGTGTCCCGGCAGGCGGAAATCAAAAAACTTTTTTGATTTCAGGGCCGCGAAAACAAAGATTGCTAGAGGTTGCGCAGCACCGGTGCCGGTTTTTCCCCCAGGATGCGCCAGGTGCCGATCAGGCCGAAACCGACGGTCAGGGCAAGGGCGATCAAGGCAGCGCTTGCCGCCGCGAAGGGCATCAGCACGAAGGAACCGTCCATGATCCTGGTGATCACGTACCAGGCGGCGATACCACCGGCGACAAGGGCGAAGAGAGCCGTTGTGAGGCCGAGAATGGCATACTCCAGACCGTAGGCCACGATCAGCCGGGTGCGTGTCGCGCCCAGGGTCTTCAGGATGACGGCGTCGTAGATACGGTTCCGGTGTCCGGCGGCGAGAGCGCCTGCGAGCACGAGCACGCTCGCGATCAGCGTGATCGAGCTGGCTCCACGCACGGCCCAGGCCAATTGCGCCACCAGATCATTGACCTGCGAGATGGCATCCTTGACGCGTACGGTGGTCACGGTCGGAAAGGCGTTGGACGCGGTTTTCAGCAGCGCCAGTTCCGTCTCGACCGGCACATCTTTCTCCCAGCCGAGCGTCATCAGATGGGCGTGCGGCGCGCCGGCAAAGGTGTTGGGGGAGAACACCATGACGAAGTTGATGGCTAGCGATTGCCATTCCACATTCCGGAAATTGGCGATTTCGGCGCTAATCTTCCGGCCCAGAACGTTGATTGTGATGGTGTCGCCGATCTGAAGGCCGAGGTCTCCGGCGGCCTCCGCATCGAAGGAGACCAGCGGTGGGCCCGAGTAGCCGTCCGGCCACCAGCTACCTTCCGCCAGTTTGGAATTCGCCGGAACATTGGCCTCGTAGGTAATGCCCCGGTCGCCCCGGAGGACCCAGCCGGACCCCTCCCGCCGGGGTTCGAACTCCTCGGCCGGGATCCCGTTCAGACTGACGATCCGGCCGCGCAACATCGGTACGCCCTGGATTTTCGCCTCGGGGGCTTCTTTCTTCAGCAGCGCCTCGAAGGCATCACGCTCATGGCTTTGAATGTCGATGAAGAAGAAGCTGGGCGCCTTGTCCGCGATTGTCGCGGTCAGCTCGCGGCGCAGATTGCCGTCGATCAGGGTGAGGGCGACCAGCAGCGTCAGGCCGAGGCCGAGGGACAGCACCACCGAGGGTGTCAGGGCCCCGGGCCGGTGGATATTGGCAATCGCGAGCCGCAGTTCCGTCGAGCGCACGCCTGGAAGGCGCCTGGCGGCGAACATGATGGCCCGTGCGACAACGACCAGGAGAACGAAGGCGCCTGACGCGGCGGCGATGTAAACGCCGGCCATGCGCTTGTCATCGGAGAGATAGGTGGCAATGGCCGCCAGTGCCAGCACGGTTGCCAGAGTTGCCAGCAGGTAGCGCTTGCGGGGAAGTTTCGAGCCGCCGCTGACGATATCCCTAAAGAGCGCGGCGGGTGGCACGTCATGGGCGCGGCCGAGCGGCCAGAGCGCGAAGGCAAGTGCCGTCAGCAGCCCGTAGACGAGACCGAGCGCCAACTCCATCGGATAGACGGAGGCGTCAAGCTGCACCGGCAGAAGGCCCGACAGGGCTGCGCCCGCAGCGAAGGGGATCAGGGCGCCGAGGAGCAACCCGGCCCCGATGCCGATCAGGGCGAGCAGCAGCATCTGGACCAGATAGATCCGGAAGACGAAGCCGCCGGTGGAGCCGAGGCACTTGAAGCTGGCAATCACCTCACGCTTGGTTTCCAGATAGGCCCGGATGGCATTGGCGACGCCGACACCGCCGACCACCAGGGCGGTCAGACCCACCAGGGTCAGGAACTGGGAGAAGCGGTCGATGCTGCGCTGCAGGCCGGGGGAGGCATTGGCGCGCGAGCGGATACGCCAGCCGGCGTCCGCCTGTTCTTTCCTTGCGCGTTCAATCACCGCTTCCAGGGCACTTGTGGACGGTGCCGGGTCCAAACGGACGCGGTAATGCCAGCGCACCAGACTGCCGGGCTGGACAAGGCCGGTGTCTTTCATGGCGGCGCTGGAAATCATCAGGCGGGGACCGAATTCCATGCCGCCGGACAACTTGTCCGGTTCGTTTTCGATGACGCCTGCGATGCGAAGCGTTGTACGCCCCAGAGCCAGCGTGTCGCCGACGGCAAGGTCGAGCCGGGCGAGGAGCGCTGGTTCGGCGACCGCGCCCCAGCGGCCGTCCCGTTTCGAAAGAGCTTCGGCCGGAGATTGCTCGCCGGCAAGTTCCAGCGATCCGTAAAGCGGGTAGGCGCCGTCGACCGTTTTCAGCTCCACCAGCGCCTGATCACTGGAATCGGGTTTGCGGGCCATTGCCCGGAGCGTTGCAACTTCGGACACGCTGCCGAGCGCTTCCAGAAAGGCGCGCTGGGCGGGTTCCGCTTGCCGGTGGATCAGGGAGAAATCGAGATCGCCGCCGAGAATGGACTGACCTTCCCGCGAAATGCCGTCGGTCAGGGCGCGCGAAACCGAGGTGACGCCGGCGATGGCCGCAACGCCGAGAGCGATGCAGGCGATGAAGATGTAAAAGCCCTTCAGGCCGCCGCGCAGCTCCCTGAGAGCGAAACGGGCCGCCAGCCGGAAGCTCTGGTTGCCGGAGGGCGCCTGGACCGGAACGAACCCGCTCATGCGGGGATCCCTTCGGCGGTCACGTCCGCTTCCTCGATTTCACCGGAGCGGACCCGGATCATGCGGTCGCATTTGGCGGCAAGGGACGGGTCGTGGGTGACAAGCACCAGCGTCGTCCTGCGTTCACGCTGCGCTGAAAACATCAGGTCGACGATCTGGGTGCCGGTCGTCTCATCGAGGTTTCCGGTCGGTTCGTCGGCGATCAGGATGGCCGGTTCCACGACCAGCGCCCTTGCGACCGCGACCCGCTGCTGTTCGCCGCCCGACATCTGGGCCGGGTAATGGCCGAGCCGCTCACCGAGGCCGACCGCCTCCAGTTCCTTTTTCGCCTTGTCGAAAGCGGCCGGGTCACCGGCCAGCTCCAGCGGAACGGCGACATTTTCCAGTGCCGTCATGTTGGGCACGAGATGGAAGGACTGGAAAATGATGCCGACGTTCAACCCCCTGAAGCGGGCGAGCTGATCTTCCGACAGTGCCCCAAGCTCCGATCCGGCCACCTGAACGGTGCCCTTGTCGGCGCGTTCAAGGCCTGCCATGACCATCAGAAGGGTTGACTTGCCGGAACCGGACGGGCCGACGAGGCCGACGGAGGACCCGTTGCCGATCTCCAGGTCGATCCCCTTGAGAATGTGCACCCGTCCAGCGCCCTCGCCGAGGGTCAGATGAACGTTTCTCAAGGTGATCGCTGGTTCGTCTGTCATTTTCCGGCCTTTTCAACTGGTCAATCGATCGTCATGCTTGTTCGGGCTTGCCCTCGACAATCGGTCGCTCTGCGACCATATGGGCCTGATATGACGGGTCTTCCAGTGCTGAAAGAGTATTAGCGTGACGCGAATTCTAACCGGCTTTTGTGTTTTTCTTCTCTCGTGCCTTCCCATTGCCGCCGCGGCGGCGGATCTGAAGCTGGTGGTTCTGGGGGACAGTCTTTCGGCAGGCTATCAGCTGGCTCCCGGACAGGGATTTCCCGAGCAGCTTCAGCAAGCCCTTGATGAAAAGGGGTATTCCGTCGAGGTGGTGAATGCGGGCGTTTCGGGCGATACCACCTCCGGTGGGCTCTCCCGGCTGGACTGGTCGGTCGGCCCGGATGCCGATGCAGTGATCGTCGAGCTCGGCGCGAATGACGCGCTTCGGGGCATTTCGCCGGAGCTGACACGCCGGAACATCGCGGAAATCACACAACGCCTTCAGGGGCGCGGTGTCGAGGTGCTGCTGGCCGGCATGCTGGCCCCGCGCAATCTCGGCCCGGACTACGCCGAGGCCTTCGATCCGATCTACGCCGATATTGCCAAGACCCACCAGGTTCTGCTTTATCCTTTCTTTCTGGAAGGGGTCGCCCTCGATCCCGGCCTCAATCTTTCCGACGGCATGCATCCCAATGCGGAAGGCGTTGCTGTCATCGTCAAGAACATCCTGCCGAAAGTGGAAGCGCTTTTGGCCAAAGCCCAGCCCTCCTGAGGGTCCCGGTGCCGCACTTTGTGTCGCGGCAGTCTCGAGACCCTTTCATAAAACCAAAAGGACCGCCTGATGGAACAACGCCGTCTTGGCCGTACGGACATACATGTGAGCGCGATTTGCCTCGGAACCATGACTTTCGGGGAGCAGAATTCCGAAGCCGAAGGTCATGCGCAAATGGACCATGCCTTCGAGCAAGGCATCAACTTCTTCGATGCGGCGGAGCTTTATCCGATCCCGCCGAAGAAGGAGACCCAGGGACGGACGGAACGCATTGTCGGAACCTGGTTCGAAAAGACCGGCAAGCGCGACAGGGTCGTCATGGCGACCAAGGTGGTCGGCCGGACCGACATGGACTGGTTCCGTGAGAACGGCGTTCATGGCCGGTTGACCCGCGAGCAGATCGAATTCGCGGTCGACCGGAGCCTCCGGAACCTTCAGACCGACTGTATCGATCTCTACCAGATCCACTGGCCGGACCGGAAGGTTTCCGGCTTCGGTTCCAATCCCACCCGCTGGGTCGACGTCGAGCCGGCGGAAGACGAAACCAGCATCGACGCGACGCTGGACGTCATGACCGACCTGGTGAAGGCGGGCAAGATCCGGCATCTCGGCCTCTCGAACGAAAGCTCCTGGGGCACGATGCGCTTTGTGGCTGCCGCCGAACGGCATGGCCTGACACGGGTGGTATCGATCCAGAACGCCTATTCGCTGGTCAACCGGACCTTTGAGACCGGACTGGCGGAAATCGCCCGGCGCGAGGACGTCGGCCTACTGGGCTATTCGGCCCTGGCACAGGGGTATCTGACCGGAAAATACCGGAACGGCGCCTTGCCCCACGGTGCCCGCAAGACCCTGTTCGACCGGCTGCAGCGCTACGAGCATCCGCGAACACTCCAGGCCGTCGACGCCTATTGCGACCTGGCGGCGGACGCCGGTCTCGACCCGGCGCAGATGGCAATCGCCTTTGCCAAGTCCCGGTCCTTCATGACGTCGGTCATCATAGGCGCCACGAAGATGGAGCAATTGGAAAGCGACATTGCCGCCGGCAGCCTTACGCTCAGCGCTGACGTCCTGGAAAAAATCGACGCCCTGCACCAGGAATTCGGCAACCCGGCGCCTTGAGGCGAAGCGAATAGCGTCGCGCTTGAGGGCGGATGTCCGGAGAATCAAATGTGCTGAACCGCCGGATCGAGACCTGCATCGATCCGGCGTTTTCCTCTCTCCACATGCTTTTTCGATTCAAGGCCAACGACTTATAATTTTGACTTGCGAAATCCATGAAGTTGATTCCTCATGGACTTATCAGCATCAGCGGAGGGAAAACCCATGCCGCGTCTTTTTACAGGCCTTGAGATTCCGTCCGAGACGGCGCTCATGCTATCCATGCTCCGGGGAGGCCTTCGGGGCGCCCGCTGGATCGATCCCGAAAACTACCACATCACCCTGCGCTTCATCGGCGACATCGACGACCGTACGGCCTATGAAGTGGCCGAGGCGCTCGACAGGATCCGCCGGGAGCCGGTCGAGATCCGGCTGAACGGCCTCGGATCCTTCGGCAACGGCAAGCCGCATGCGGTGTGGGCCCGGGTGGAGCCGACGGCACAGCTGGCCGAACTGCAGGCCGAGCAGGAACGGATCATCCAGCGTCTTCACCTGCCGGCGGAACGGCGGAAATACATTCCCCACGTCACGCTGGCCCGGTGCCGGACCTCCACCAACCAGGATGTGGCCAAGTGGCTGAGCGAGCGCGGCAACTTCCAGGCCCAGCCCTTCATTGCCGGCCGCTTCGTCTTGTTCTCGGCCCGCGCCAGCGTTGGCGGAGGGCCCTATCTGGTCGAGGAAGCTTATCCGCTGGCGGCCTGAAAATCCGCTTTGTCTGCCGGACGGTGACCTGATGGGCCAAGCCGAAATGTAGGGCCTGTGGCAGGTTCATGAGCAAGTTCTTTAACCTATATGTCCTGGCTTTCCCGTCAGTTCTCGGGAATTGAATCGGCCGAGTCTTAGGTGTGATGTAGTTGGCTGTTTCGAACTTCGGAGTTTGACTTCGACTGAATTCGGGGCTGACTTCGTTGTGGTCTACCCTGAACGGATTTTTCTAGTATTCTCGTTTAATTATATTTCAATCATCTGATTGATGTTTTTCAAAAATCCAGTGGCGCGAAAATTCCGGCAAGTTACATTATTTATCTTTGCGAGATCTTTTAAAGAATTTCGCCCTCTGGTTGTGATTGAATTCTTTCTCTGAAACGCAAAAGTAGTTAGAAATGCTTATGGAAATTGTGATTTTCGTAAAGAAATAAGTAGTTCTTTTGAGGTCTTCTGTCCTGACTGTGCAACTCGCATTGCGAGTCGTCCGAACCAAAAGAAGCCGGGACCAAAATGAAATTTTTAGCAGATTTGCCTATCGCTGCCCGTGTGGGTGGTTTGTCCGCGATCGCGATCGTATCCATTGGCGTCCTCCTGGGGGCCTCGCTTTACAGCCAGAATGTCGTTTCGACGGAAATCGACAATCTCGCGGATTACTCCGAAATCGACTTCAAGGTTTCCGAAGTCCGGACACACGCACAGAACATGCGGCGAAGCCAGAAGGATTTTCTGCTGACGAAGGATCCGGCTTTCGTCGAGGAGTATCATTCCGAATTCCAGCTGGCGACGACCAGCCTGGATGGTGTTGAGGCCAAACCCCAGGCTGAATCGATCAAGGGCAATGTCCAAGCGCTGCGGGGCATACTGGAACAGCACAAATCCAGGTTTGAGGTCCTGAGTGCCGACCAGACAGAGATGGGGCTGGACGAGAAAAGCGGGCTGCAGGGCGCTCTTCGAGCGGCCGTCCACGACGTTGAAGACAGGCTGAAGAAAGCGAACCTGGATTCCCTCACCGTCAAGATGCTGATGATGCGCCGGCACGAGAAGGACTTCATGTTGCGCGGCGATGCCAAATACATCGGCCGGATCGACGAGCGGCGGAAGGAATTTGCCGAGCTCTTGAAGGCGAGCGGCCTGGGAGCCGCGGATCAGGCGGAAATCAAGGCCCTGCTGGATACCTATCAGACGGCGTTCGGAAACTATGCCGGAAAGGCTCAGGATATTCAGAACGAGCTGCAGCAACTTGAGGAAACTTACGCGAAGATCGCGCCCGACTGGTCAGCCATGTCCCAGGCGGCGCATGCCGGAAAACTGGCTGCCGAAGCGGCGCTGGCCTCCGCCCAGTCCTTCGCCCGCACAGTCTTTCTCATTGTTTCCGCGCTTGCCCTCGCGCTTGCCGTCAGCCTCGGCTGGCTGATCGGCCGCAGCATCACCCAGCCGGTCAAGAGCCTGACGGAAACCATGCGCACGCTTGCCGACGGCACGATCGACATCGAGGTCGGCTTCACCGACCGCAAGAGCGAGATCGGCAGCATGGCGCGCGCGGTGGAAGTCTTCCGCACAAATGCCATCCGCACGCGGGAACTGGAGGCCGAACAGCGCGAGCAGGAAATCAGGGCGGAAGAGGAGAAGCGGCGGACCATGAACGAACTGGCCGACGGCTTCGAAAGCTCCGTCGGTGCAATCGTCCAGGCCGTCAGCGCGTCGTCGACGCAGCTGGAAGGCAGCGCGAACACCATGAGCGCGACGGCGGAAAAGACCCAGCATCAGTCGGCGACCGTCGCCGCCGCGGCCGAACAGGCCTCCGCAAACGTGCAGACCGTTGCCTCGGCCGCCGAGGAACTGTCCTCCACCGTCTCGGAGATCTCAAGACAGGTCGCGCAATCTTCGGATGTCGCGGAAACCGCTTCCCGGGAAGCCAAGCGGACCAACGAGCAGGTTCAGGGACTTGCGGAAGCCGCCTCCCGGATCGGTGAGGTCGTCAGCCTCATTTCCGACATTGCCGAGCAGACCAACCTGCTGGCCCTCAACGCCACTATCGAGGCGGCGCGGGCGGGGGAAGCCGGCCGTGGATTTGCGGTGGTCGCAGCGGAAGTGAAAGAGCTGGCCAGCCAGACGACCAAGGCGACGGAGGAAATCTCCCAGCAGATCTCCAGCGTTCAGGGAGCGACCCAGGACGCGGTCTCGGCCATCGACAGCATCACGAAGACGATCTTCGAGATCAACGAGATTGCCGGCGGGATCGCCGCGGCCGTCGAGGAACAGGGCGCTGCCACAGCGGAGATTGCCCGCAACGTTCAGGAAGCCTCCACCGGCACCCAGGATGTGACCCACAACATCAGTGGCGTCAGCCAGGCGGCGACCGAAAGCGGCCGGGCTGCGGAAGAGCTGCAGTCCGCCTCGGGTATCCTTGCCGGAAACGCACGCGATCTGAAGACGGAAGTCGACAGCTTCCTCGCCCGCGTTCGCAGCGCCTAGGCGCCCCCGCGCAGCACCCTGGAGTAGACCTCCAGGGTCCGGTCGCACATGGTTTCGACAGAAAAGTTCTGACGGACATGGGTCAGCGCCCGGTCCGTCATTTCTTTTTTGGCGTCCGGTTCCTGACCGAGGGCGGCCCGGATCGCCTGCGCAAGGGCGCGCGCGTCGCCAGCCGGAACGCGCCAGCCGGTCCGTTCGCTTTCGGAAACATCCGGCGGGGCAAGCACGGTTTCGGGGACCGCGCCGAGATCGGACACGATGACAGGAACGGAGGCGGCCTGTGCTTCGACCGCCGCCCTGCCGAAAGCTTCCGGTTCGGTCGAGGCGACGACGGCGAGGTCCGCCAGGGCAAGGGCCGCCGGAACGTCAGCGCAATGGCCGACGAGGCGGACATTGTCGTGCAGCCCATGGGCGGCAATCAGCTTCTTCAGATCCGCGACATAGCTGTCGCGCCCCTGGGCATCGCCCGCCAGAATGGCAATCGGGTCACTGAATCCCGCTTCCTTCAACAGGGCCATGGCCTCGACGACGACCCTTTGTCCTTTCCAGGCCGTGAGACGGGCCATGTTGAGGACGATAGGCCGGCGGCTCGGAACGCCCCAGCTGTCCTTCAGGGCCTGCTGGCGCAGAGCACTGACGTTTTCCGGGGCCAGGCCTTTGAGGTCGGAGCCGCGCTGAATGACGGTGATGCGGTCGCTGGCAAAGCTGTGCCGGGATGATACGAGACCGGCGATGAAATGCGAATTGGCAATGACCGCGTCGCCCCGGGCCATCACGGAATTATAGTAGGACTTCAGTGCGTTGGTCTGGTTGTATGTGCCGTGATAGGTCGTCACGAAAGGGATGTTCGTGCGGCGCGCCGCCCACAGCGACGACCAGGCGGGGGCGCGGCTTCTGGCGTGAATGACGCTGACGTTGCGATCCTCGATCAGCGCGGCAAGGCGCGCCGCATTCCGCCACAGCGTCAGCGGGTTCTTGGATTTCACGGGCAGAACGATATGCTCGGCGCCATAGGATTTCAGGTCGGACACCATCTGGCCGCCCTGACTGACCACAAGCGCGGTGCCTCCGGCTTTCACGACCGCCTGTGCCACATCCAGGGTTGTGCGCTCCGCGCCGCCGGAGTTCAGGTCCGGGATTACCTGCAAAATGGTGGTCGCTGGGGGCAATGAAACCACGTCGGGCCTCCGGAGGGTCTTTTCAAGGCGGGATGCGTGTGCCAAAGGGGCAGGACCCGAGATCAATAAACACTATCAGTATGAGAGCCTTAATATGGGTGCGCGCGATCCGCAATTCATCACGGTTGGAAAAATAGGCGGGGAACGCCGGATCGCGGTGCTGAAGGAAGACGGAGCGGCGCCGGGCCTGCTGTGGCTTTCGGGTTTCAAATCGGACATGGCCGGCACGAAAGCCGAGGCGCTTGCAGGCTTCGGCGCGGAGCAGGGGCGGGAGGTCGTCCGGTTCGACTATTCCGGCCATGGCCGGTCCGGCGGCGACTTCGAGGCGGCTTGCGTTTCCGACTGGCTGGAAGAGGCGCAGGCGGTCTTCGACAAATTCTGCACCGGGAGCACGGTTCTTGTGGGATCGTCCATGGGCGGCTGGATCGCGCTTCTGCTGGCGCTGAGCCGCAAGGAGACCAGCCGCGTCAAGGGGCTGGTCCTGATTGCGCCGGCGGTGGATTTCACCGAGGAGCTGATGTGGAAACAGCGCTTCAGCGAAGAGATCCGCCAGACCATCCTGGCCGAGGGCCGGTGGGCACAGCCCTCCGACTACAGTGACGATCCCTACGTCATCACGCGCAAGCTTATCGAGGACGGGCGCAAGCATCTCCTGTTCGGCGGCCCACTGCATGTCGGGGCTCCGGTCACGATCCTGCAAGGGGCGCGGGATCCGGACGTACCGGCCAGCCATGCGCAGCGGCTGGTCGAGGCTCTGCCTCAGGATGATGTCACCTTTTCGCTGGTGCCGGACGGCGATCACCGTTTGTCACGGCCGCAGGACATCGAATTGCTGTTGCGGGCGGTTGCGGAAGTGTCGGAGAGCTGAGCCGGTCAGAGCGGCATCGCCTCTCTTCCCTGCTTCTGTACCCGGTACCAGGCCCAGAACAGCCGCGCGGCGACGGACCGGTGCGGCGCCCACCTGAGGGCAATCGCGTCGAGTTCCCCCGGCGAGGGCCGGTCTTCCAATTCGAAAACATCCCGGACAGCGACCTGAAGCGCGAGGTCGCCACTCGGGAACACGTCCGGGTGGCCGGCGCAGAACAGCAGAAAAATATCCGCCGTCCAGCGGCCGATGCCCTTGATGCTGCACAAGCTTGCATGGGCCTCCTCCGGTGGAGCTTCCGCCAGGTGTGCCAGGTCGAGCCCGTTCCTGCAGGCCTCCGACATCGCGCGCAGGGTCCTGACCTTGGGGCGAGAGAGACCGGCACCGGCCAGCTGCTCGTCGGAGAAATCTTCCAGACGGTTTGCCGACAGGGGCGACACAAGCTCCGTCAGGCGCCCGAAGATCGCCGAGGCGCTGGCAACCGACACCTGTTGTCCGGTGACGATCTGCGCAAGGCCTTCGAAGTCGGCCGCCCGGCGGCGCAAAGGCACCGGCCCGGCGGTTTCGGCAACCGCTTCCAGACGGGGATCCAGCCGGACCAGCGCCGCCATCCCGGCAAGTATGTCGTCCTCTGTGGCAATCGGTTTCATGGCAGTTTCGGCCGGGTTCCGGTCATGAGCAGGCAAACTGTGCGCTTGCGTCGATTCTCGGGAATGATAGGTAGGACATGAATTCAAGTCCGTCCTTCCGTCAACCCGGTTCCGACTGTCCCGATGTCCGCTCCCGTTTTCCGTTTCGCACCGTCTCCCAACGGGCACCTTCACCTGGGACACGCGCTGTCCGCGCTGTTGAACGCGCGCGCCGCCGTTGCGCTCAAGGGACGGCTGCTGGTGCGTGTCGAGGACATCGACCAGACCCGCTGTACGCCGGAACTGGAACGCGACATGTTCGAGGACCTTGCCTGGCTTGGCCTTGAGTGGGAAGAGCCGGTGCTGCGGCAGTCCGGGGCCTTCCCGCATTATCGGGCGGCGTTGGAAAAACTGCAGGACCTCGGGCTGGTTTATCCTGCCTATCTGACCCGCGCCGAGATCAAGGCTTTCGTCGCAGCCCGGGAAAACGCGGGTGAGGACTGGCCGCGCGATCCGGACGGCGCGCCGCTCTATCCCGGAGACGAAGCCGTGTTGACGGAAGAGGAGCGCATGGCCCGAGCGGCAAGCGATGCTCCCTTCGCGCTCCGTCTGGACATGAAAAAGGCCCTGGAGCGGATCGGAACGCCCCTTTTCTGGGACGAGACCGGTGCGGAAGGGGCAGCCCTGTTCGAGCCGGTCCGGCAAATGCCGGTCGAGGCCGCCGCCTGGGGCGACGTGATCCTGGCGCGCAAGGACACTCCGACCAGCTATCATCTGTCCGTGGTGGTCGACGATGCCCGGCAGGGCGTGAGTGACGTTCTGCGGGGACGGGACCTTTATCATGCCACCAGTGTGCACAGGGTCCTTCAGGAATTGCTCGGCCTGCCCGCACCACGCTACCGGCACCATCGGCTGATCCTGGACCAGGACGGCCGCAAGCTTTCCAAGTCCGACAAGGACACCAGCCTCAGATCCCTGCGCGAAGCCGGTATGACCCATTTCGAGCTGCGGCGCAGAATAGGTCTGTGAGGCTGTTCGCTCCCGGGTCTGTTGCAGGCCGCGTCAGCGAAGAGTTATTGCGAACCAATGATCGAGGAACCAGACCCAAAGGCTTGTCGTGACGATGGCGCTGAGCGTGGTCATGGTGATCGCATTGGCGGACATGGCGTGTCCGGTCCCGTACCTGTTGGCAAAGATGTAGGCGTTGACCCCGGTCGGGCAGGCGGCGGTGAGCGTTGCCACTGCGGTCCACAGCGGCGGCAGGTGAAACAGGAAAGCCCCGGCCATAAAAACGATGGCCGGCATGAGGGCAATCTTCACCAGGCTGAGCAACAGGCCCGGCAGGACATTGCCTTGCATGCCGTATTGCACCAGGCTCATGCCAAGTGACAGAAGTGAAAGCGGCAGTGCTGTTGCCCCGATGCTGGTGAGAACGTCCATTGGAACCGCGGGGAACCGCAGACCCGTCTGCCGCCAAGCAAAGGCGAGGATGATCGTGACGATCAGGGGATTGGCCGCCAGGCTCCTGGCGACGCCGTAAAGGAGCCGTCCCAGCGGCGGGCGGGCCTCGCCGCTGTCGACTGCGGCCGCCTGTTCCATCGCAACCGACATGACGACTGTCATTGTTGCAAGATGAATCGAGATGATCAGCAGCAGCGGGACAAGTCCGCTCTCCCCATAGACCGCCGAGACCAGGGGCAGGCCGACAAGTATCGTATTGGCGAAGGCTGCCGAGATGCCTCCGATGGCGCCTGCGCGCGCTTCCCGGCCGAAACCCTTGCGTATGATCAGGGCGCCGACAGCCCAGGCAAACCCGACGCCCAGAAAATAGCTGGCCCACAGCTCCAGCGGAACACCACCGGAGAAGTCCGCATTGATCAGGCTTTTGAAAATCAGCACCGGGATTGCAATCACGTACACGAACTGGCCAAGGGCATCACTGACCGCCGGTTTCAGAATGCGAAACTTCGCAAGGACGTAGCCGATGCCAATCAGAAGAAAAACCGGGGCGACGATCTGAAAGGTTTGTGAAAGCATTTATGATGTTGGCCGTATCGGCTTTCCGGAAGGTTTGGCAGGATGCAAGGTAGCTGTCTAAGAGCTCGGCTTGCACGGAGATCGGATGGACATGCGCCGGAAGGAACGTTAATCACGGCTATGGTCAAGGTGGCTTCTTAGCACCCGTCTGGCAAGCCCCGTTGACGTCACATCTAGTAGAGGAAGCTGGACGGATGGCAGAACGGGACGATGACGGCGTAAAGATCGCCTTGCTGGCCCACGATCTCAGGACGCCGCTCTCGGCAATGCGCCTGACCGCCGAACTGATCGGCAACGGTCCGCTCGACGCTGCGCAAAAAGAACAGCTTTCCATTCTCGTCCGTTCCATTGACGCACTCGTGCAGATGACCGGCGAGCTCGTGAGCGCTGCCGGACCGGGAGCCGGTCCCGGCGGAGAGGCCTGCCGGATTACGGACTGCATCGCCGATGTTGCCGGACTTTTCGAGATCGCCGCCACCGCCAAGGGGCTTTCCCTGGATCTTGCCGTCGAGAACGCGGTGGACCGGTTTGTGACCCGTCATGGCGGTACCCTGCGCCGGGTTGCGGCGACGCTCCTCGACAATGCGGTGAAATACACGCCGTCCGGTGGCATCAAGGTCCGTGTGTCGCCGGGGCGGCCGCCGGAGCAGGCGGAGGTGACCGGACAGGACTGGGTTGCGCTGACGGTGGAAGACAGTGGTCCTGGGATCGACCCCGAAGAACGGGCGCGTCTGTTCCGTCCGTTCGTCCGGGGGCGCCAGGGCCGCGAGACGGGGCCCGGAACCGGTCTGGGGCTTTGGGGAACGTCTCAGCTGGTGCAGGAGATGGGCGGCGAGCTTCACCTGACGGAGGGCGAAGCCGGTGGCAGCCGTTTCGAAGTCCTGATCCCGGTGACACCGGACGGCAGCGTGCCCGCGCGCACTGCCGCTTCCGCGCCCGCTCAGGCAACCGGGGGACCTGCCGGACCGCTGCCGAAACATGTGCTCATTGTCGACGATAACGAGACCAACTGCCGTCTGCTCGAAGCGCTGCTGGAATCGTTCGGTATTTCGTCCGAGGTCGCCAGGTCGGGTGAGCAGGCCGTCGGAATTGTCCAAAAGCAGCGTTTCGACGCCGTCTTGCTGGATCTTCACATGCCCGGCATGAGCGGACTGGAGACCGCGCAGGAACTCAGGGCCCTGAAGCCGGAGACGGAGTTGCCGCTGATCGCGGTGACCGCGGCCCTGGATTCTGTTGCCGACGAGCAATTGCGCGACGCGGGCTTTCAGGACTTTCTTGCCAAGCCGTTGTCACCGGCAGCTCTGTTCGAAGTGATGAAGAAAGCCGGACAAGCGCTCGCCGCGAACAGTCGGCAGGCCGGATAGCAGCCGCGACCGACAGGCCGAGCGCCTGCGCTCAGGACGCGCGCAAAGTGGCTTCGAGGGCCATTTCAAGGCGGTCGTCACCCCAGTAGAGCTCGCCGTCCGGAAGAATGAAGCTGGGGGCGCCGAAAATACCGAGATCCTCGGCCTCGGTAACGGCCGCGCGCAGCCCGGACTTGGCCCCATGTTCATAAGCCTCGGCAAGAACCTGCTTCGCGGGTGCGCCTGCCTCCAGCAGCAGGTCCGCCATCAGCGCCTCTTCGGAAATGTCGAGCCCCTGACCGAATTCGGCCAGAAACACGGCCCGGGTAAAGGCGCCGATCCACGGTTGGTCCCGACCGGTAAAGGCAATGCGGGCGGCAAGCAGGCTGTGCTGCGGGAAGGGGACGGGTGTCGTGAAGGGCAGGCCATAGCGTTCGCATTGGCGCTCCACGTCACGCCACATGTAAAGCCCCTTGGCGGGGTGGAGGTTGAAAGGCGAAGTCTCCCAGCCCTGTTTCTTGAAAATCGGCCCGAGAAGAAACGGCCGCCAGACGATCCGGACCCCCAGGTCTTGGGCACGCGTCTCGATGCGCATCGCCGTGAGATAACTGTAGGTAGAGGCGAATTCATACCAGAACTGGAGGACCGGTTTGCCGTCTTCGGGCGGATGCGAACCGTCCCTGGCGCCGGTGGCATGAACTCGCTCGGATTTCTCCTGCATGATGGTTAACTCCAGGAAAGGGAGGCCGGCCGCCACCAGAAGGGATTGGATCGCGTTTCGGGATGCGCTAAAGAGCAGCCATGACGCAAGCCGATCCATCCAACAATATGCCGAACACTCCCCTGCGCAAGGCCGTTGGCTACTGCATCGGGCATCCGATGATTTCAGTTGGCGCGTTTGTCGGCATCGTTTCTCTGTTTTTCCTGGCATTTCCCGGAGTCGACATCTGGGCGAGTGGACTTTTCTACTCGGACCCGGCCGGCTTCACCGCTGAAAACGTCGACTTCCTCCGCAAAGTGAGGCACCTCGGTCCGTTTCTGGTGCGGGTCATCGCGGTCATCTGCGTCGCGGTGCTTGTGATCAAGTTTTTCGTGCCCAGTCTTCCGCCGCTGATGCCGCTGCGCAAGCCTGTGTTTCTGCTGTCCACGCTGATCCTCGGGCCGGGCGTTCTGGTGAACCTGATCCTGAAGAACAACTGGGGCCGTCCGCGACCGCGGATGGTGGAAGAGTTCGGTGGTGACCTGCCTTATCAACCGGTCTGGAAAGTCACCGATTACTGCTACAGCAATTGCTCGTTCGTCTCAGGTGAAGCTTCGGCCAGCATGTGGCTGGTGGCCGTCGCCTTTCTGGTGCCTGCAAGCTGGCGCAAGCCGGCGTTGGCTTTCCTCCTGCCCCTGTGCGCCATCCTGTCGGTCAACCGCGTTGCCTTTGGCGGCCATTTTCTTTCCGACACGCTGATTTCCTGGGGGCTGACGCTGCTCGTCATCCTTGCGGTTCACTGGCTGCTATACGCCAAGAAACCGCCCTTGATCAGCGATGCCGGGCTCGACGAATGGTTCACGGTGAAGGGGCGCCGGCTGCAAAGGAGCCTGCAACGGCGTGGCATCCGGACGCGGCGTGTTCTCAGGCGCGTGCTCAGGAAATTTTCCGAAAGCTGATCGACCTTCGCCTGTCACTTTCGCGGCCGGGTCCGCTTCAGGATCCGGGCGAACCGGAGCGGGGACCTGTCCTCTATCCAGGTGATCATATTGTTGAGATGCGGCGTCCTGCGCCTGCGGGAGCGCAGCATGCGCGCCGCGCCGCGGCTGGTGCCGATGATGACGATCAGCCCGAGGGCCAGCAGAGGTACGCCGGTCGGGATGGGAAGCCAGACCGTGGCGAGGCCGAGCGCGATCAGGACTGCTGCCAGGGACCACCACAGAAATTTCATTTTGGGGCCGGGATTCGCGGATTGAAGACGCAATCCTTACCGCACCGAGTGAGACGGTATTATGAAGCACGCCGGCCGGATGTACCCGGTCTACCGGGAAAGTGTTTCCAGCAGCTCGCGGCAGCCGGTGTGCACCAGCCGGTAGACCGTTTCAAAGCCGTCGGGGCCGCCATAATAGGGGTCGGGAACATCCCGCTGCGGATTTGTCAGCAGCAGACGAAGCTCGGCGACGCCGCCGCCTGCCCTGGCCTGCAATGTCGACAGGTTGCTGCCGTCCATGGCCACGATCGTGTCGAAGCGGGTGAAATCCCCGGGGTGAACCTTGCGCGCCCGCTGCATGGAAATGTCGACCCCGTGCCGTGCCGCTGTTTCGACCGAGCGCGGATCGGGAGGATTGCCGACATGCCAGGCGCCGGTTCCGGCGGAATCGATGAAGAACCTGTCCGCCTGCGCCGTTTCCTGCACAAGCGCGCGGAACACGCCTTCGGCCAGGGGCGAACGGCAGATGTTGCCGAGGCAGACGAACAGGACGGATTGCGGCATGTGGGCTCCGGCGGGTGAAGGGTGAAATCGTTGGTGTTACCCTGCGAGTTTCCTGCAGGAGATGCAAATGGTGTTTGGTCCTGGGGGCCTGTGTCCTCGTTTCCGGAAAGCCGGCAATCGCCATCAACGCGCGAAGGGGATAGGATGGGAAAGGCCGGGGCGGGTCTGGAAGCGGATAATTACTGGGAGGACCAGATGGTTGAACGACTGAAACCGGAAGACCGGGCGGCCGGGCTGAAGACACTGACGGACTGGCATCTGTGCGAGGGCCGCGAGGCCATCTCGAAGTCCTTCCGTTTCAAGAACTTCCGGGAAGCCTTCGGTTTCATGACTGAGGTCGCGCTTGTCGCGGAAAAAATGAACCATCATCCGGAATGGTCCAATGTCTACAGGAGCGTGGACATTACCCTGGCGACCCATGACGTCGGCGGTTTGAGCCAATTGGATCTGGAGCTTGCAGCCCAAATCGACAAGATCGCGGGCAGGCACTGAACGGGCCAGACATCGATCCCCCGGATCAGGCTCCCTTGGCGAGCCGGAACGTGTGGCCCGTTTCGGTGCGCTCTGATGCCAGCAATGTGTGGCCGTTTTCCCGGCAGAAGTGCGGTATGTCGATTTCAGCCATCGGATCCGTGGTGAGGACGGTCAGATGGTCGCCTTCCGAAAGCCGGGTCATTGCCTTGCGGGTCTTGAGAACCGGCAACGGGCATTTCAGCCCTTTCAGGTCGAGTGTCGTTTCGCTCACCAAAAGCCTTCCCTGTGTTGGTCATGGGCCGGGCACAGAATATTGCCCGGCGAGGGTGCCTGGCATTCATACAAGATTAGCAGTTCAAATCTAGCTTTTGTGCAAATCCGAGGCTTGGCGAGGCAGAACCCGTTCTGCCGGCGCGAACGAGAGAACTGGACGAGGGATGAAGGCGGGACTTTGGCGCGTGGCTTGGGCTGTGGTGGCGATGGTGGTGTATTTCAGCCCGCAGGCCAAGGCCGATCCGGCCCGTATCCAGATTGTCACCCAGAGCTTTGCACCGCTGCAGTGGGACAACAACGGCAAGCCGGACGGATATGTCTCCGCCTTCATGCTGGCGGTGGCGGAGCGGGTCAACCGGACCATGCCGGTCAAGATCAGCGCCTATGAGTTCCTGCCCTGGAAGCGGGCCATGCTTTTTGCGGAAACGCAGCCGAATGTCCTGTTCTTTTCAATCTCCCGGACGCCGGAGAGGGAAGAGAAGTTTATTTGGGTCGGGGAAGTCTCCCCCTACGGGCAAAACCTTTACCAACTCTCCTCCGCGCCGAGGATTTCAGTCGACCGGATCGACGAGTTGCTGGACCTGAAGGTCAGGATCGGTGTCCAGAACGGCGGCAACCTGCACAGCTATCTGAGGAAACGTGGATTTGAAGATGCGGGCAAGCTCGTGCCGATCACCGACTATCATCAGGGCATCGAAATGCTTTTTCTCAACCGGGTCGACCTTTTGCCGCTGACCGGATTTCTGGCCAAGGCCAGCGCCTGCAAGCAGGGCTATGACGGCAATCTTCTTCGGCCGGTGATCCTGGTGAAGGACCTTGCAAGGCCGCTCTGGGCGGTTTTCAGCAAGGGAACCGATCCGGCGCTGGTTGCCGCCTTCAGGCAGGAAATGGCCAACCTGAAGGCCTCGGGTTATCTGGAAGCGCAGATCCGCGAACACCAGCTGAACTGGCAGACGCTTGCCTGTGGTGCCTTGACGGCTGGCAAATGAGCCGGGAGCCATTACATTCAGGTCCTCTCGCGGGCTGTCAAGCTGCAGGAAATGGAAAAACAATCATTTGCCGGAACGGAATACGACCTCATGACCGATCAGCCGATCACCCCTTCTGACGTACTTGATTTCTGGTGGCAGGCCGGGTCGGCGAAATGGTTCGCCGGCGGCGATAAATTCGACGAGCATTGCCGCGACCGGTTTCTTCCTTCAATCCACGACGCCATCTCGGGCCGGCTGGATCACTGGGCAGAATCGGCCGCCGGATCGCTCGCCCTGCTCCTTCTTCTGGATCAGATGACCCGGAATGTATTCCGCGGCACGCCCGAGGCCTTTTCCGGCGACCGGAAGGCGTTGACGATTGCAGAACAGGCTATTGCGAACGGGTTCGACCGGGCTTATCCGATCGTGGAAAGGTACTTCTACTATCTCCCCTTCATGCACGCGGAAGACATCGCACCGCAGGAAAAATGCGTCGACCTGTGCCGGACGCGCGGGGACAAGGAAGCTTATCATTACGCTCTGATCCATCTGGATGTGATCCGCCGGTTCGGGCGTTTTCCGCATCGCAACAAGGTGCTGGGACGCGAGACGACGGCGGAAGAGCAGGCCTATCTGGACGATGGCGGCTTTTCCGCCTGAACGGATCCGGTTGCCGCAATGCCTCGTTGACTGTTGAACAGGCCCGGGATCGTAAAGGTCCCGGGCCTGATTTCGTCTGTCCGTTGCTTCGATTTTGGGCGGCGGGTCGTAAATAACACAATTTTGCATATATTTTAATCACAACGAAATGAGCTGTGTAAATTTTAGGCAGATCCTCTGCCTGAAAAGCAATCGGAGTGATTCAATTTCATGCGCCGATTGATGCTCATTTGACCAGTAAACCGCAGAATTCCGCGAAAAATTCTCCAGAAAATCAAAGTTGGCACGGTCTTTGAAAAGAAAGGGCCGATGCCGGCTCGGGGTCACGCTGCGTGACCAAGGCAAAGACCTGGGATGTCCCTTCCAGAGGGGAAACCAACAGGCGCAGTTCCGGGGCGGCCGGCCGAGCTTCTTCAGCGGGAAGGGGCGTCAAAAGGGGAATGGAACGAGCAATGAAAATAGTGATGGCCATCATCAAGCCGTTCAAGCTCGACGAAGTGCGCGATGCCTTGACCGGCATCGGCATCCAGGGGCTGACGGTGACCGAAGTGAAAGGCTATGGCCGCCAGAAGGGCCACACCGAAATCTACCGCGGCACCGAATACGCGGTCAGCTTCCTGCCGAAGCTGAAAATCGAAGTCGCCGTTGATGCAGCCTCCGTCGACAAGGTTGTCGAGGTGATTTCGAGCGCAGCAAAAACCGGCCAGATCGGCGACGGCAAGATTTTCGTCCACTCGATCGACCAGGTCGTCCGCATCCGTACCGGCGAGACCAACGCCGAAGCTCTGTGATTTAGGTAAGGAAACGTATCATGAGAAAACTTGTCGCTAAGGGCGCGACGTCGCTGGCCGTGTTGAGCCTTTCGGCTCTGCCGGTGCTTGCGCAGGACGCTTCGGCTGCTCCCGAGGTTCCGGCCGTCTCTCCGGAAGTCGCATACATCTTCAACACACTGCTGTTCCTGATCGGCGGTTTCCTGGTGATGTGGATGGCCGCGGGCTTCGCCATGCTCGAGGCAGGTCTGGTCCGCTCCAAGAACGTCTCCATGCAGTGCCTGAAGAACATCGCTCTCTATTCCATCGCGGGCCTGATGTTCTGGATCACGGGTTACAACCTGATGTACTCGGGTGTTGATGGCGGCTTCATGGGCTCCTTTGGTCCCTATTCGTTCGATGCCGTCGGCGGCAACGCCCTCGATACCGGCTACTCCACGGCGTCCGACTGGTTCTTCCAGATGGTCTTCTGTGCGACCACCGCATCGATCGTCTCGGGCACGCTTGCAGAGCGCATCAAGCTTTGGCCGTTCCTGATCTTCACCATCGTTCTGACCGGCGTCCTCTATCCGATTACCGGTTCCTGGGAATGGGGCGGTGGCTGGTTGAACGGCGACACCGTCAAGAGCATCGGCGGTGCCGAATTCTCCGACTTCGCCGGTTCCACGCTGGTGCACTCCGTCGGTGGCTGGGCGGCCCTGTCCGGTGCGATCATCCTGGGTGCCCGTAAAGGCAAATACGGCGCGGACGGTTCCGTGCATCCGTTCCCGGGTTCCTCCATGCCGCTGGCAACGCTGGGCACCTTCATCCTGTGGCTCGGCTGGTTCGGCTTCAACGGCGCTTCCCAGCTCGCCATGGGCACCATTGGCGATGCAACCGACATTTCCCGCATCTTCGCCAACACCAACATGGCCGCTGCTGCCGGTGTCGTGGTCGCGATCGGTCTGACCCAGATCCTCTACAAGAAGGTGGACGTGACGATGGCCCTGAACGGTGCGCTTGCCGGTCTTGTCGCCATCACCGCCGAGCCGCTGGCTCCCAGCGTCTGGGTGTCCGTCTTCGTCGGTGGTGTCGGCGGTGCGATCGTCGTCTTCGCTGTCCCGATGCTCGACAAGCTGAAGATCGATGATGTCGTCGGCGCCATCCCTGTTCACCTGCTGGCCGGTATCTGGGGCACGCTCATCGTGCCGCTGTCGAACTCCGACGCTTCCTACGTCAGCCAGCTGATCGGCATCATCTCCATCGGCGCCTTCACCCTGGTTCTGAGCGGGGTTGTCTGGATGGTCCTGAAAGTGACCGTCGGCATCCGGGTCTCCGACGAGGAAGAGGCACTCGGTCTCGACAAGGTCGAAATCGGCGTCGAAGCCTATCCGGAATTCGGAACCGGTTCCCAGCGCATCTGAGGACGCGCTCGGTCAAAAAATCTCCCAGGCGGTCTATTGGCTCAGACCGCAAACTTGGAAAGCCCGGGGGCGACCCCGGGCTCTTTTTTGTTTCGGGCCAGTCGAGATTGAAGACTGCCTAAAAATTCATCTGTTGGCTAAAAAAACATCTCTCTTTCTACGTCTGCACTTTCGCGTGACGAGGTTTTCGCTCAAGAAACCGGCTGAATTCTGCGTTATTTTTCACCAGTTGCCCGTTTGGCATGCAGTTTGAATGCAAAGACACCCAAAACGCATAAGACAACGGCATTTTGCCTAAATGGGGGTCAATAATGAACGCATCCGGGGTTGGCGGAGACGTCTTTTTTGTTCTGGTCGGGGCTATTCTCGTCTTCGCGATGCATGGGGGGTTTGCCTTTCTTGAAGTCGGCACGGTCCGCCACAAGAACCAGGTGAATGCGCTGGTCAAGATCCTGGTCGACTTCGCGCTGTCGACCGTCGCCTATTTCTTTGTCGGCTATGCCGTGGCCTACGGCACGACCTTCCTGGTGAGCGCGGCAACGCTTTCAGGGGGCGGCGGCGGATTTGAACTTCAGGGGCTGACGCTGGTGAAGTTCTTCTTCCTGACCACCTTCGCGGCCGCCATTCCGGCGATCATTTCCGGCGGCATCGCCGAGCGAATGAAATTCTGGCCGCAGTGCCTGGCGACCGTGGTGCTTGTCGGCATCGTTTATCCGCTGTTCGAGGGCATCGTCTGGAACGGCAACTTCGGCATCCAGTCCTGGCTGGAGGCGACGTTCGGCGCGTCGTTCCACGACTTTGCGGGATCGGTTGTCGTCCACGCGGTCGGCGGCTGGATCGCGCTCGGCGCGGTATTGCACCTGGGCGCGCGCATGGGTCGCTATGACCGGAACGGCCGTCCGATCGGCATTCCGCCGTCTTCGCTGCCCTGGCTGGCGATGGGCTCCTGGATGCTGTGCGTCGGCTGGTTCGGCTTCAACGTGATGACCGCGGGGTCCCTTGAAGGAGCGTCGGGGCTGGTCGCCATCAACTCGCTGATGGCGATGGTCGGCGGCATCCTGACGGCGCTGGTCGTGGGCCGTAACGATCCCGGCTTCGTCCACAACGGAGCGCTGGCTGGCCTTGTGGCTGTGTGCGCCGGCTCCGATGTCATGCATCCGGTCGGCAGCCTGATCGTCGGTGGTGTGGCCGGGGCGATCTTCGTCACCGGTTTCGAATACTGTCAGAACAAACTGAAGATCGACGATGTGCTGGGCGTATGGCCGCTGCATGGCGTGTGCGGTGCCTGGGGCGGTATCGCCGCCGGCGTCTTCGGTCTGGAAAGCCTGGGTGGGCTCGGCGGCGTGTCGCTTGCTTCCCAGGTCATCGGCACCCTGGCAGGCGCGCTTTATGCGCTGGCCGCCGGACTTCTGGTCTACGGCGTGCTCAAGGTCACCATGGGCCTCAGGCTGTCGCAGGAAGAGGAGCACCGGGGGGCGGACCTTTCGATCCACAAGATCAGTGCCAATCCGGAGCACGATCTGGGTCGGTGAATGGAGTGGCGGACATTCTTGTGATGGCCGGTATCCAAATCGACGCGGGCATGCGAGGAAGAGGCTATCGGGTCCACCTTGCGGTCCGCAGGTGAAAGGGCGGCGGCAGGATGGCCGCCGCCCAATTCGTTCATGCCGAGCGCAGAAGGGCGTCGATTTCCGCGCGCGCGGGCATCGCCGGTGCGGTGCCCGGCCGGGTGACGGCAATGGCTGCCGTCGCGCAGCCGAAGCGCACCGCGTCGACCGGCGGCATTCCCTCGGCGAGCGCTGTTGCAAACCCGCCGAGAAAGGCGTCGCCGGCACCGGTTGTGTCGATCACCTTGCCAGCGGAATAGGCCGGAACGAGTTCGCTCTTGCCAGCGGTGTGATAAAGCGCGCCCCGGTCTCCGAGGGTGATGATGGCGGTCCCCGCGCCGCGCTGCAGCAGGATGTCGCCGGCAGCGCGCGCCTGGTCCTCGGTTTCAACCGTGTGGCCGACCAGTTCGGCAGCTTCGATCTCGTTGGGGACGATGAAATCGGACAAGGCGAACAGCTCGTCCGGAATGGCGCGCGCCGGGGCGGGATTGAAGACCGTCGTCACACCCGCGCTTTTTGCCATGGACAGGCCGTGGCGGGCGGCTTCCAGCGGTTGCTCGAGCTGGGTCATGAAGATCGCGGCGCTTTCGATGTCGGCCCGGTTGGCGTCGACATCCTCGATATCGATGAGGCCGGCTGCGCCCGGCGCGACGATGATGGCATTGTCGCCGTTGTCCTCGTTGACGAAGATGAAGGCGGCGCCCGTCGCAACGTCTTCCATCTGCATCACATTGGCCCGAACGCCCGCGGCCTCGTAGGCCGCCAGCGCCATCTCGCCGAAGGGATCCTTCCCGACCCGCGAGATGAAGGTTGCCCTGCCTCCGGCCTTGGCCGCCGCAATTGCCTGATTGGATCCCTTGCCGCCGGGTCCCAGGGTGAAACCGGACCCCATCAGCGTTTCGGCAATATGTGGCAGGCGCTTTGCCTTGTAGGCCGTGTCGGCGGCAAAGATACCGAGAATGACAATCCCGCCCCGCGTGCTCATCGGACGACATCCTCGATAGGAATGACGCCCTTGGTCAGGAGGAAGCATCCGTAAAACCGGAGTTCTCCCGTCGCGATGACGCAGTGGGCATTCTTGGCGACTTCGTAAAACGCCATCCGCTCAACCGCATACATGGGAGCGGGTTTGCCCTCGGCCCGGTCGACGATCGCCTGGACTTCCTGCTGGATCGGGGGGATTTCGTCCGGCTGGCCGATTACTTCCATGCGGCCTACCGAGGGCTGGAGCGGTGTATCCAGCGGAAACACGGAGAGAATGGCCTCGATCGCCTGTGGCGCCGGGATGTTCTCCATCGTCAGCAGCCTGCCGAGCCGGGTCTGGCGGGCGACGGAATCCGATGGGAAGTTGGCGTCGGAGACGACCACGACGTCGCCGTGGCCCATGGTGCAAAGCGCCTGAAGAATATCGCCGTTCAGTTCGGCCCTGATGCCTTTTAGCATTGATCCACCTCTCTTTTTTGCCGGCAGCAGCGCCAGCCGCTTGCCTGGTTCATGTGCCGGACCCGGACCCCGCCGGAGGCACCGGTCCGCTCGAGCCCCGCTTGACAAGGGCTCCGTCGATCATGTCGTCGCTCATTTCCGAAGACTGGCTGAAGAGCATTTCAACCGCCCGTGAGGCCAGCAGGTCCGTAGGCTGGCGTATGGTCGTCAGGCGCGGCACGACGAGATTGGCGAGCGAGATATCGTCGAAGCCCGTTACCGACAGGTCGCGCGGCACATTGACGTTGAGGTCTCGCGCAGCGCGCAGCGTTCCGATGGCCAGCTGATCGCTGGCGCCGGCAATGGCCGTCGGACGTTCCTGTGGCGGGCGCGACAGCAGTTCGCGGGCAATCTTTTCGCCCGATTCATAGTCGAACCGGCCGGGGACCACCTCCAGCGTCACCCCGCCGTCGAGCTGGCGTATGCGCCGGACGAACCCCTCGCGGCGTGCCCGTCCGGCCTCCGTATCGGACGGACCGGCGATATAGGCGATGCGGCGGTGGCCGAGCCCGACCAGATGTTCCGCAACAAGGGCCGCTCCCTGTTCGTGATTGGTCGAGACCAGCGGAAAGTTGCCGAAGCGCCGGTCGAGAGAAACGATCGGAACCGGGGACTTGAGACGTAGGTCCGGATTGTCGCTCGACGCGACCGCAATAATGCCGCGCACGGACCGGTCCAGAAACGCCAGGACATGGTCCTGCTCCGCATCGCGGTCGTCGTGGGAACTCGCCAGCATCAGGGAATGCCGGTGGTTCCGGGCGGCCAGTTCGACGCTGGCCGCCAGTTGGGCAAAGAACGGATTGGTGATGTCCGGAACGATGAGGCCGACGACGTCCGTCCGGCTGGTGCGCAGGGCTCTCGCGGTCACGTTCGGCCGGTAGCCGAGTGCTGCGATTGCCGCATTGACCTTTTCGCGCAGGCTGGGCTTGACCGCGGCTTCGCCCGCCAGAACGCGCGAGACGGTGCCGACGGATACGCCCGCATGCTCCGCGACATCCTTGACTGTTGGCATCCTGGACATGTTGCGGGTCCCGCCGTTACTTGACCGCGCCCGCTGTCATGCCGGCAATGATATGCTTTTCCAGCAGAACGCCGACAAAGACCAGGGGGAGAATGCCGGCGGTGGAAAGAGCCGCCATGGACCACCAGTTGATACCCTGGCTGCCGGTCTGGCTGGCGATCATCACCGGCAGGGTGTTGGTGTTGGTGGACGTCAGGAGCGCGGCGAAGAAATATTCGTTCCAGCACAGGATCAGCGCCAGGATGAAAGCCGCTACCATGCCCGGGAGGATCAGCGGCACGATGATACGCGAGAACGAGCCCCAGATAGAAAGGCCGTCGACAAGCGCGGCTTCCTCGAGTTCCACCGGCACGGTCGCGAACTGATCGCGCATGATCCACACGACAATCGGCAGAACCATCAGCGTATAGATGGCGATCATGCCGGAATAGGTGTCGAGCAGGGCGAGCTCCTTGTAGAGCACCAGGAAGGGCAGGGCGAGAACGACCGGGGGCATGATCAGCTGCGACAGGAAGAAGAACGAAATATCGGAATTCCGCATGAAGCCGAACTTGTAGGAGAACCGGCTCAGGCCATAGGCCGCCAATGTGCCCAGAAAAACCGCAAGGGCGGAAGCGGACACGGAAATGATCGAGCTGTTCCAGAGCCGGCGCATGAATTCCTCACGTACCGTCGAGGTCTCGAAAATCGTGTCGGGCGACAGTCCGAGCGATCGCCAGCCGAGCCAGCTCGGACTGAAACTGTACCAGGGCATTATGTTGCCGCGCATGACGTCGGGAGCCGTCTTGAATGACGTGGTGACGGTCCAGAAAAGCGGGAAGATGCAGACGATCGCCCATGTGACGAGCAGGCCGTAAACGACGAACCGCATCGACCACCAGCGCAGGCGCTGAGCGCGTCCGTATTTTTCGAGATCGATCGATGCCATCAGAGTCTTCCTGTCATGCGCGATACGATACGGTCGGAAACCTTCAGAAGCAGCGTCATGCCTATGACGATGATCACCAGATAAACGATCGCGAGCAGCGTACCGTATCCGACGTTTGAGCGGTCCCGGTATTCCCGATAGATGAAACTGGTGACGGAGTCCGTTGCGCCGCCCGGGCCGCCGGCGGTCACGGTGATGATGATGTCCGCCAGCTTCAGCTTGAAGATGATGCGGATCATGATGGCGGTTATCGAGACCGGCAGCATCAGGGGGAATATGACCTGCCAGAAGCGCTGCCATTTCGAGGCGCCGTCGACTTCCGCAGCCTCAAGAACTTCTTTTGACAGCGACTGCAGGCCGGCAAGAAGCATGATCATCATGAAGGGAATGAAGGTCCACGCATCCATGATCATGACGGAGAGTTTCGCGGTAACCGGATCGCCGAAGAACGACGGGTTCTCCCAGCCGAGCCACCGGCCGAAGCGTGCAATCGGGCCGAAGCGGTTTTCCAGCATCGACTTGCCGACCATCCAGCTGACGGCGACCGGCGACAGCATCAGGGGCACGAGAAAGGTAACGCGCCAGAACTTGCGCGCGACGATCTCCTGGTACAGCAGAAGCGCAAGGCCGAAGGCGATGGCATATTCGATCACGATCGCCAGGCAGTAGTAGATCATATTGAGGAGTGCGTTCGCGTAGAAGGGATCCGTGATCATCCTGCGCAAATTGTCGAGCCCGTTGAATTTCCGGCCGTGCAGCGAGGCAAGGTTCCAGTCGGAAAACCCGACCCACAATGCGAAAAGCAGCGGGAACACCACCATCGAGACGACGAAAAGGGCGGCCGGCAGAACGAAGAGCGCCTTTTTGCCGGCCTCGCCGTAAATGACCACACGGGTGATGCACAGCACCGTCGCCCAGATGAAATAGGCATAAAGGACAGGGCGCCAGTTCTCGAAGCCCCATGAAGTCCAGCCCAGATCGTGACCGGCCTGCAGGATGAAAGAGGCTATGAACCAAGCGGCACTCAGCCAGAGTGCCAGACGGCCCCAGAATCGGCGGCTCACTGAAATGGAACCGGTTTCGACCGTGTGGAGCAGGTCGCCTTCGACTGTCGACATGTTATTCCTCGCCCGGAACGGAAAAACGCTGGCGGAGGGGACTCCGCCAGCGAATGCGTCAAAAAATCAAAGCCCCAGGCTAGCCCTGTACAGCTTCAGCTGGTTTTCCCGGCCGATCTGGTCGGTGATCTTTTCCCAGGCGGCAGCAATCGCGTCCGCCGTTTCCTGAGCCGACTTGTACTGCCCTGCAAAGCCCTTCGCCAGTTCGTCCTCTGCCACGGAGTAATACTGGAAGATACCCGGAATCCGGGGTTCGATGGCTGCGTTCGGGTGGTTGTAGCTGTCGGCGTTCGACCCGATGTAATCCTCGATGTAGGCACGGTCGTAGCCCGCAGCTTCCCATTCGTCGAACTGGAAGTGGGACTGGCGATAGGGCTGGAAACCGGACGGGTAAGCCGCGGTCCAGAGCGAAAGGTCCTTTCCGCCGAGGTGTGCCGCTGCGGACCAGGCTGCCTTGCGTTTCTTTTCGTCGCCGGACACTTGCTTGGTCACGTAGATGCCCCAGCCGATGTAGGCCATGTTGGGCGCTTCGTTGTACTTGTCTTCCCACTCGCCGGTCTTGCGGTTGTAGACGCGGTCGGAACCGGGGTTGATGCCGAAGCCGACGACGTCACCGACGACCGAGGTGTCGGACGTACGGGCGTTGGACCCCACGTCACCCCACCACATAAGCATCGAGCCGGTGCCTGCGAGGAACTGCGAGAAGGCCGTCGTGCCCGGATCCGCGTTGATCTGGTCCGCCGGATAGACATCGGCCGCAATGAGATCCATGACGTCCTGGATGGCCTGGACCCACGCCGGGTTGTTGACAAGAGGCTTCATGTCTTCCGGATCGAACAGCCACGCCGGATCGCCCGGATATTTCGCATAGGCGAGTGCGCGGTTTTCGATGAAGTAGAAGCCGAAGCCACCCCAGCCCTTGAGCGGGTCGAGATAACCGTAGGCCGGGAGTCCGGTGAGCGGATCGGTCTTGCCCTTGAGCGCAATCGTCGCCGCATTGACTTCCTGCCAGGTCTTGGGTGCTTCGTTCATGCCGCTGATCGAACCTTCGCCGAAGTAGTCCTTCCGGTAGGCGAAGGTGTGGCAGTCACCGTCGATGGTGATGCGGTAGGTCTTGCCGTCCCAGGTGCCGACCGGTGGCTGCAGGTAGCCCACAAGGTCGTCCGCCTCGATCTGCTCGGCAACCCAGGCGGGCATCTCGTCGAGAAGACCGCGGCCGGCGGTGTCGCCTTCGAACGGGGCCCCCATTTCAATGATGTCGAAGTCGACGGTGCCGGTTGCAATCGACTGTTGAAGGCGGGCGTTGTAGTCAGCCTGGGCAAGGTCGATCCAGTTGATCCTGGCGCCGGTATAGGCTTCCCACGACTTCAGGAATCCCCGGAACAGGAAGTTGTGCTGGTTCTGGTTGTTGAGACCCATGAAGGTCAGTTCAACGCCCTCGAATTCGCCCTCGGCGACATTGGCCTTGGTCGGGCCGAGGCAGAGTTCGCCGACTTTCTGCCAGTCGGCATCCGTCGGCGAGCCCTTGCCCACACCCGGGATTTTCAGGATCTGCGCACGCAGGTCGTCCTGCGCGAACGCTTTTCCGGGAAATCCGCCCACCACGCCTGAAGCGCCAAGCAGTGCAGCCGCGCTGGCCGTGCCGCGCAGAATGTCACGCCGGCTCGCCTGACGGCGCATTATGGCGTCATAAATCTCGACTTTCATGTGGTCTCCTCCACGTTTCATCCCTGCCGCCCAGCCGGTATCTCGGCAGCGTCGTGCCGGTCCGGTTTTTAGCTCTGGCTTCGGGCGGAACTATCTGCTAAGCAAGAAATGAAACGTTTCATATCTTGCTTGAAGTCGCTCCTCTCTCAACTTCACGTCGAAGCATTAGACGGGAGGGTGGAAAAGTCAACAATAAATGAAACGTTTCATGGAGGAGGTTTCCATAGGATTTCCGGCAAGGGCAGGGCTGTCGATCGCCCCGTTCCAATGTCCGAAAGCCGATGATTGGAAAAAGCAAAAAGCTTCGGATGCGGTCTTGCTGAAAGGTCCGAACGCGAGGCGAACGGGAGTGAAATGGCTGAGGTCAATATTTCCGGGGCCGAGAAGGCCTACGGTGCCCTGAAGGTACTTCACGGCATAGATATCGATATCGCCGATGGGGAATTCGTCGTTCTCGTCGGCCCTTCGGGCTGCGGCAAGTCCACCCTGCTGCGCATGATAGCCGGTCTTGAAAGCATCACCAGCGGAACCATTTCCATCGGCGGCAAGGTCGTGAATTTCCTGCCGCCGAAAGACCGCGACATCGCGATGGTGTTCCAGAGCTACGCGCTTTATCCGCACAAGACGGTCTCCGAGAACATGGTGTTCGCGCTGCGTCTGCAGAAGTTGCCGGCGGATGTGATCAAGCAGCGCCTGCAGGCCGCCGCCGAAACGCTCGATCTCGTTCCCTATCTCGACCGCTATCCGCGCCAGCTGTCCGGTGGGCAGCGCCAGCGCGTGGCCATGGGACGGGCCATTGTCCGCTCGCCGCAGGTGTTCCTGTTCGACGAGCCCCTTTCGAATCTCGATGCCAAGCTGCGCGTGCAGATGCGCAAGGAGATCAAGGAGCTGCACCAGCGGCTGAAGACGACGACGGTCTATGTGACCCACGACCAGGTCGAGGCAATGACCATGGCCGACAAGATCGTGGTCATGCAGGGAGGCAACGTCGAGCAGATCGGCACGCCGCTGGACCTCTACGACTGGCCCGTCAACACCTTCGTCGCGACCTTCATCGGGTCTCCTTCGATGAACCTCCTGAAGGGGACCTACAAGGCGGAGGGCGACCTGTTCGTCACGGAAGCGGGTGACGAGATCGCACTGGGCTTCAGGCCGGAGGCGACCGAGGGCCAGCCGGTCCTGCTCGGCGTCAGGCCGGAGCATCTTTCACTTGCCGAAAGCGGCCTGAAGGCGACCGTCAGCGTGACCGAGCCGACAGGTCATGAGACCATGGTGTTCCTGCGCTACGGCGGCAGCGAACTTGTTGCTGTTTTCTCCGAACGGCACGACTTCCGGCCGGGCGAGGACGTCACGATTGCCGCGCGCACCGACAAACTGCACCTCTTCGACGAAACAACGGGCAAAACGCTGCGGCCGGGCCCGGCCTGATACCCTGGGAGCCTGATACCCTGGGGGCCTGACATCTTGGGTGTTTGACATCCTGGGTGCCTGGCGCCGCGGGAACCACCGGCAGCGCCTGCTGCCTCAGCGCTCGTTTGCGCCCTTTCCGGAAAGGATGCGGCCGCGGAATTTCGCGATGCGTGCGATCCGCGTTTCGGATTTCTTCGCCCCGTTCAGATTGATCGCATAGCTTCGCCGGCGCCCCGGTGTCAGCGCCTGAAAGGCCTCATTCAGGTCCGGGTCGGCGTCCAGGGCGTCGAGAAATTCTTCGGGCAGGTCGAAGTCCACCGCGTCTTTCGGGGGCTTGAGGCCCGCGTCAGCATAGCCCGTTGCTTCCCTCAGATAGGACGTGAGAACCGATTCCTGCTCCGCCACTCGGGCGTTGTCCAAAAAACGTATCATGTTGGGGTGCCGGGTGTTGGGCCCCTGTCTTTCAAGCACGCCTTCGGGATCCTTCAGCAGCGCGGCATTGAAAAAGGTGATGCGGCAGTCGTTCCGGAAGGCGCCAAGGACGGCGATATTGCGGTCGCCATGCATGTAGCAGGGATGTCCCCATTTCACGGTCTCGGAAAGCCCTGCCGCCAGGCAGATCCTGCGCAGTTCCTTCAAGCCGTCCGCCCACTGGCGGGCCGAGCAGTCCGCCGTCGCGAAGCGTGCGCAGCGTCCGCATCCGTGTGCAAAGAAGTCCTCGATGTCGGTGATCATCGCAGCCCCGTTTTCAGGCTTCGGCGTTCGCGTGCAGCAGCAGCCCCGCCAGGTCGTCGTGGCTGCTGACGACCCTGTGGGCGCCGGCCGCCTCAAGCTGCCCGGCATGGCCGGAATGGCTGTGGCCGCCACCGACGAAACCCCAGACGGTCATACCGGCCGCAAGACCTGCCCTGACGCCATTGGAACTGTCCTCGATCACGAGGGTCGCGGCCGGATCGATGCCAAGCTTTTGGGCGGCAAACAGGAAGAGGTCCGGTGCCGGCTTGCCGTTTGCCACCTGCTCGCCCGAATAGATGTGCGGCTCGAAATAGTCGTAAAGGCCGGTGTGCCGAAGCTTGTGAACCAGCCTTTGCAGGCGGGACGATGAGGCGACGGCGCGCGCGCCCTCATGCGCCTCAAGCAATTGCCTGATCCCGGAAATTTCCGTGAGCTCCCTGTCCATTCGCTCAATGGTGGCCTTGTCGAGATCTTCCCGGAAGGTTTCCGGCAGCGGGCCTTTGCCGAGAGCCCGGTGATCCTTGTCCAGTGCCGCGTGAAAATCCGGCCCGCCCAGACCCTGAAACCGGTCCATGTATTCATCCAGACTGTAGTGCAGTCCGAGCCGGGCAAGGTGCTCCCGTTCCACGGCCACATAGATCTTTTCCGAATCCACCAGAACGCCGTCGCAATCGAACAGGATCGCCTTGAATGTCATGAATTTTCAGCCTTTCGCTTGGGGGTGCCGCGACGCACCTCTTTCGTACCCTAGTGTGAACCGTCGAACAGACCTTTAACCACCTGTCTTTGAAACAAGATGACAAGCAGGGCCGGTGGCAGGATCGCCAGGATGGTGAGCATCATGCCGGACAGGCTGGTGCTGCCGAAGAACTGCAGGCCGCGCACAAGCGTGTAGGTGCTTTCGTCCGAAGTCACGATGACGGGCCACAGATACTGGTTCCAGCCGGTGACGAAAAGAACCAGGAACAGGGCGCCCGCCGTCGGCAGGGACAGGGGCAGCAGGATGTCTCGGAAGAACTTGAGCGGTCCGGCGCCGTCGAGACGGGCGGATTCCAGCAAGGTGTCGGGAACCGTCAGCAGGAACTGGCGGAAAAACAGCGTTCCGAGGCCGGAGGCCACCAGCGGCAGGATGAGACCTGTGCGTGTGTTGACGAGGCCGAGCCCCGCCACGATCTCGTAAGTTGGCAGAAACCGGGATTCCAACGGCAGCATCAGGGTGAGCAGGAGCACCGCGAAGATCGCGCTGGCGAATCTCACACGGAAGTAGATCAGGGCGTAGGCGGTCAATAGGGACAGCGCGACTTTCAGGCCGGCAAACCCGGCCCCCAGCGCAAGCGAGTTCCACAGCATGGAAAGCACCGTGACATTGCCCGTGAAGCCGGCGCTTTCGGTCAGGAAGGTGCCGTAGTTCACAAGGACGCTGCCGCCGAGGTCCAGGCGGGGCATCAGCGGAGTGCCGCGCGCGTGTGTCGTTGCCGCAAACAGGGAATAAACGGGCAGCGCCATGAACACCGCGCCGGAAATCAGCAGGATGTGGTCAACAAGCTGGGCGTGAAACCGCCGCCAGGAAGGCATTCGTGGATCGTCTCGCTCTTTTGAGGTCAATAGCCTTTGGCTAAAGGACAACAATTCCGGAGTGTTTGGCCTTGTGCTCCGGTTCGACATGAATGGTGATATGGGCCCCCGGCACGTCTTCGGCAATCGCCACTTCGATCCGGTCGCAGATTTCGTGGGCCTCGTCGACGGCCATCGACCCGGGCACGACCAGGTGAAAGTCGACGAAGGTGGATTTGCCGGCGATCCGTGTCCTCAGATCATGCGCTTCCAGGGCACCTTCGCCGTGTTCGGATATCAGCAGGCGGATTTTCGTCAGGACATCCGCGGATGCCGCTTCGTCCATAAGGCCGCCGACGGATTCCTTGACCAGGCCCCAGCCCGACCACAGCACGGTCATGCCCACGAATACCGCCAGCGCGGAATCCAGCACCTTCCAGCCGGTGAGCAGAACCAGGACAACGCCGACCAGCACACTGAGCGAGGATACGACATCCGTCATGAGATGCTTGCCGTCCGCGACAAGCGCGGGGGAGCGTGTCTTCTTGCCGTGATGCATCAGGTAACGGGCCCAGAGGCCGTTGATGACAGCTGCGGCAATATTCAGTGAGATCCCGGGGGCGGAATATTCGGGAGTGTCGCCACTCGTCAATCCGAACCAGGCTTCCCGGAAAATGAAGAGGGCCGCCAGGACGATCATGACACCGACCAGAACGGCCGCGAAATATTCCGCCTTGTCGTGTCCGTAGGGGTGGTTGCTGTCAGCGGGTTTGGCCGCGAACCAGACGGCTGCGAGCGTGGCGAGCGAGGAGGCAATATTGACCGTTGTTTCCAGCGCGTCGGAATAGAGCGCCACGGACCCGGTCAGCCAATAGGCCCCGAACTTGAGACCAAGTACCAGAATGCCGATGACGATGCTTGCAAAGGCGGTCCGGAGCCTGAGCTTTAGATCCATGCCGTTTCTCCAGGTCAACCTGCCTTCAGCCGACAAACATGTGAAAGCAGCATTGCCGGCCTGACAGAGCGAGGCCGTCCAGAGCCCGGTGTCGCACGGGTCATCGCGCGGTGCCGAACGGGCCGCGGCAAGGGGTATCAGTTTTTACGTGGGTTACAACCCGTTTGTCGGGCCGGTCCGGAGATTTCGGGGGAGGATTGAAATTCGGTCACACTCGCGATGAAACCTGAAACCGGTTCAGGACCCGTCTTCCCAATCCATGACGGCTGCACCGATGATCGTGCCGGGACCGTCCTGGTCCTCGACCTGAATCAGGACGGCGCAGCGGGTGTCATCCGTCAGCATCAGCTTGGACTTCGGCATGCGGAAGGTTTCCGAACCGCCTGACCACATGCCCATCGGTTCCAGGTTGCGGACGACATTGACATAGCGGATCTTCCGGCCGGCATTTTCGCCGCGCCCGATGCTGATCGTTTCCTCGTCCTCGACACCCAGGAAATAGACGGTCGCCATCTTGGCGCCGGCCGGCAGAACACCGTCGACCGTAGCCTGCACGGCCATGTCGGAAATCGAAACGTCCACCGTCGCGGTAAACGGTTCTGCTCTGGCAAGGGCGGCGCGGACATCACCTTCCCGGCTGCCGACAACATGTTCCTCGCCGTTGATCACCATCTGCGGCGTATAGACGGACCTGTCGCCCCGCCGGGCGGCATAGGCGCGCTGGCGTTCCGAGTGGACCGGGCTGGCCAGTGTGTCCTTCCAGCCGAGATAGTCCCAATAGTCCACCGGCAGAACCAGGGTCAGCAGGTCCTCGTTTTCCTTCACAAGGCGTTCCGCAAGGCGATCGGCAGGCGGACAGGACGAGCAGCCCTGGCTGGTGAAAAGTTCGACCACTTTCAGCGGCTCGGCCTGCGCACGTTCCATGGAAGACACTCCGGTCAAGACGCCGGCTATTACAATCATGGAAGCACGGATCGCATGACCGGTGCTTCGGGAGGCAAGGCCCACCATCTGGTTCGGTTCCTGTTTCGATTGCCCGTAAAATAGGCAATCGCGGCCTTAATCGCGAGTCACGAGCCGGTGACCTCGGCGGCTTTCCAGTCTTATCGCGCGAACGTGACCGGTCACGACATTCGGGTGAAGGCGCAGGTTGGCTTGGGGAGGCGGAAAGGCCTGCTTCAACTGTCCTGGATTTTCGCGATATCACAGAAACGATCATCCCGGACGCTGCGTCGCGAAGATCCGGGATCGGCGGGCCGAAGTCTGCCGTTTCGCGAGCGAAGGGAAAGGAAAGTGCCTCCCCGTTTCCGGCTCGGACTTCGCCCGGCCGGGATGACGCCGGTAAGTAAGCTGCTGGCGGGCAACCCGAGTCGCCTGTCAGCCGCCGTTTTTCACCTTTTCAAGGATAGGCAGGAAAACGTCGCGGTAGGCTTTGGGGTTGAGCGGGCCGATGTACTTGTAGCGGATCGTCCCCTTTTCATCGACGATGAAGGTTTCCGGAACGCCGTAGACGCCCCATTCGATCGCCGCACGGCCGGCCGTGTCGGCGCCGATGAGCCGGTAGGGATTGCCGAGACTGCCGAGGAAACGGCGGGCGTTTTCCGGTTTGTCCTTGTAGTTGATGCCGACAAGTTGGATGCCGTCCACCTTCGCAAGGTCTTCCATGATCGGGTGCTCCTGCCGGCAGGGCACGCACCAGGAGGCAAAGACATTGACCACGGACACCTTGCCGATGAGATCCTCGCGCGAAAGACCCGGCACAGGATTGCCGTCCCGCGTCAGGCCTTCCACGGCACTCAGCGAAAACGCAGGCGCCGGTTTGTCGATGAGGGCGGAGGGAATTTCCTTGGGATCGCCGCCCAGGGTCAACTGGAACAGGAACAGCGCCGCCAGGGCCACGAAGACGACCACCGGCAGGAGAACCAATACGGGAAAGCGTGGCTTTGCCGGTTCCCGGTATGCAGAGGATTCCGGTTCGCCGCTTCCTGCGGCCTTGGTGTTGGTGTCTGAAGCGGTCATGTTCTACCTGGTTGGCTTTTCAGGCCGGGCGCGGGATATGCCTTGTTCGGCCAGTTCCTTCAGGGCCTTTTCCTGATTGACCCTGTCGATCTTCACCCAGGCGATCAGGCCGAGCACGGTGATCAGGCACAGGCCATAGGAAGCGAAGATGAAACCGGCGTGAGGTCCAAAGTCCATCATGATGTCACCTCCGCGGGCCGGGCGGTTGCGGCGGCCGCGCCGGAATGGGCGGCACTTGCCGCACGCAGCCGCAGGGCGCGCACCCGGCGGCGCAGGATCTCGTTGCGCATGGCCATAAAGTGCAGCACGAAAAACAGCAGGGTAAAGGCGATTGCCATGACCAGGAGCGGCCACAGGATGTCCGGATGAATGGTCGGGCCGCCCATGCGCATGACGCTGGCGGGCTGATGCAGCGTGTTCCACCAGTCGACCGAGAACTTGATGACCGGCAGGTTGAGCGCGCCGACCAGCGTCAGCACGGCGGCCGCCTTGCCGGCCCGGATCGGGTCTTCCATGGTGCGCCACAGGGTCATCAGGCCGAGATACATGATGAGCAGCACCAGCACGGAGGTCAGCCGCGCGTCCCAGACCCAGTAGGTGCCCCACATGGGCTTGCCCCAAAGCGATCCCGTTATCAG
>NZ_JBNKYW010000124.1:0-21979 GCF_050301095.1 Roseibium sp. | reverse complement strand
ATCGGCAGCCAGGCTTCCCGGAAGGCAGTAGGGTCCTTCAGGCTTTCCGCCCTGACCAGATCGTCGGCCCGTGTCTGATCGGTCTTGCTGCCTGTTGCAAGAGCCTCCGCATAGCTGAGGCAGGTATTGCGGTCGAAGGGGCATCCGGCCTTGAAACACAGATCGAAGTCGGTAAGCCGGGCTGAGGGATCGACCTCCAGGAGTCCGGCAAGTTCGCCAAGGGCAAGCTCCAGATCCCCGGCATCGACCGTCCAGCGGCGGAAGGCGTCGCGGTTCTGAATAAGTTCGTCAAGTGCCTTCTGCGCGCCGCCGTCGCTCATCAGGTCGATCACCGAGGCGAGTGCCAGACCGAAGGCGCTTTCCGGCTCGGTTTCCGCCTTGTGAAGTACGCTGGCGCGCGCCTCTGCCATCAGTTCACTCGCCACCCGGTCGTCCAGGACGGAAAAGTGACCTGCAACATTGGCTTCCAGCGGAAACTGGTGCAGCAGGGATTCACAGAAGCCGTGAATCGTCTGGATCTTCAGGCCACCCGGTGTTTCCAGGGCACGGGCAAACAGGCGGCGCGCCATGGCCAGGCGCGCGGCATTCGGCTTTCGGCCCTCGATCTCCTGAAGTTCACTTGCCAGCGCCCCGTCTTCCATCGTCACCCAGGTACCGAGGATCTTGAAGACACGGGTCGCCATTTCGGCGGCGGCCGCCTTGGTGAAGGTCAGCGCCAGAATGCGGGACGGGTCCGTGCCGTCGAGCAGCAGCCGTACGACACGGCGGGAAAGCACAAAGGTCTTGCCGGAACCGGCATTGGCGCTCACCCAGGCGGACGCCCGGGGGCGGGAGGCAAGGTCCTGACGCTCCTTGGTCAGCTGGGGGATCTGGAAACCGCTCATGCCTCCCCCTCTTCACCGCCAAGCGCCCATTCCTGGGTTCGCGCCAGATGGTCGTAATCGCCATCCATCTGCCGTTCGCGCATAACCCGGGCTCGAGAAAGGTAACCGGTTTCCTCCTTGGCATAATGGGCAATCAGCTGCTCCAGCCGGGTCCATGCATCCTCGACCAGATCCTCCAGCAAAGTGTCCTTCGGATTGCGGCACGCTTCGATCACCGGTTCCGTCCCGCCTTTCAGCTGCAGGTAAAGCAGCTCCGAAATCGCCGCGTCCGCGGGAACATCCTTGAAACCGTGACGCTGGATCATCGCCGCTTCCAGAAGCAGCTGGGGCGACAAAAGAGCCTCGACCTGTTTCTGCGACGGCACTTGCCCGGTCTTGTAGTCGATGACGGCAAGGCCGCCTTCCGTCAGAAGATCGATACGGTCTGCCCGTCCGCGCAGACGGAAATCGAAACCGGGCAGTTTCAGCTCAACCCCGCCGCCGATTTCCAGGAACCGCTGGCTGACGAGCTTCGAACGGGCCGCCTCATAACCGACGAACCCGGCGGCAATCCGCTGGAACCGTGGCCACCAGAGCGCCCGAATCGCCGGGAAGGCGTCGAGCGGTTCGAAGAGCTCCTCTCCGATTTCCGTCAGGGCGCGGACCGCAGCATCGTCGAAAGGACCTGTCCAGGTCAGCAGGAAATCCGCCAGCGCATCGTGAATGAGATTGCCCTTGTCCGCTGCCCCCGGTTCCCCGCCGATGGGGTCGACCGGCTGCAGCTCCAGCACATGGCGGGCGAAGATCGCGTAAGGGTCGCGGATAAGACGTTCGATCTCCGTGATGGACAGCGAGGCAGGCCGGGCCGGCAGGGGCGGCCTCGGATTGGGTCGGGCGGCAGGACGCACGGGACCTTCCGGACGGTCGAGCAGCGCCGCGAACCGCGTATAACGCGCGCCCCTTTCTTCCATAGCCCTTGTCACCTCGGGACCGGCCAGCGTGGTCAGGCGCTGCAGCCAGCGCGAGGCAACGGTCGGCGCGCCATCGGCCCGTGTGGCGCGCGACAGCAGAACACGTCCCGCTCCCATGCCTTGCGCGAAATCATGCGCGGCGGCTCCCAATCTGCGCTCGGGCGGCTCCAGTCCCATGCCCCGTTTCATCGGCCGGTTCAGCCAGGGGTCATTGCGCGTGCGCTGGGGCCAGACGCCCTCGTTGAGGCCACCGAGTACCGCGAAATCGAAGGATTGCAGCCGGGCTTCCATCGGCCCGAGGATCTGGACCCGCTGGTCGCCGGGCAGTCGCCGGCGCACCGCCTGACCGGACATGAGCGCGGGCAGCACCGACGGCCATTCGCCGGGCGGGATTGACAGGCCGCTTGCATCGGCCTCCAGCAATCCGGTCAGGAACCCGGCCAGCGCCTCCCCTGCCTCGCCTGCGTAGAGTTCGTCGACGGACCCGGCGTCGTCCACGGCAACCGCCTGGATCACTTCCACGTGGCGTCCGGCAAGATCCGTGATGGACACGGGATCGGCCGACAGGGACAACTCTTCCAGGGGCGCCAGAGCATCGGCGAGCCTTGCCACCAGTCCGGCAATGACGTCCCAGTCCTCGTCATGGATCTTTTTCCAGCGCGGCGTATGAGCCTTGCCGGCATCTTCGCGGCTCGCGGCGACAGCAGCCTTCAGCCCCTCCGTGCCGGGCCGCGCCCGGGGACCGCGCACCACGCCGCGCTCCAGTGCCCGTGCAGCCGAGCGCACGTCCTTGACCGGCAGTCCGAGCCTGGTGAGCGGGTGTTTGAGCAGCGCCAGAAGATCAATCGGTTCGCAGCCGTTCAGCGCCAGCTTCGCTGCAAGAAGGGCGAGGATCGCAGGCGCCGTCTGGTCGAGCGGCCGGCCCGCACTGTCGTCCACTTGAATGTTCCAGCGCGCCAGCTCCGCAGCTACCCGGCGGGTCAGCATCCGGTCCGGAGAAATCAGCGCCGCCCGTTCGCCGCGTTCGATGGCCTCGCGCAGCGAGATGGCAACACTCAGGGCCTCGTCCGCCTCGTTGCGCGCATTCATGAGCGCGACATCGGCAAGGGCTTCGGCCCGCTGCGCTTCCGGACGGGCATCAAGATAACCGGTCCAGCTGTCGGAGGTATCCGCCGGTCTGAGAGCTTCCGACACCAGTTCCTCGCGCAGGGCAAACGCAAAGGGCAATTCCGGTCCAAGCGGCCTGACCTCTTCCCGGCGCACACCGAGACGGTCGAGCAGCTGCTTCAGGGAATATTGCGGGTGAGAGGGCAGCGTTTGCTGCTCCTGGTGCGCAAACAGCGGCCCGACGCCTTCGGCGCTGCGGCTTCCAAGCGCCGACCACGAGCGCCCGTCCAGAAATCGGTCGAGGCCCGGCAGAACGATCACGCCCTGCTCCAGCCCGGCAACCACTTTCAAAAGCTCCGCTGTTGCCGGAACGGAGCCGGTGACACCGGCGACGATGACCGGACCGCTTGCGCCGCCTGCCGCAAGGCGCTGCGCTTCCCTGCGGATCAGCGCGGACCGCCGCGCCTTCGGGTCCATCTGCCTGAGCTCATTGAGATGCGCGGGCCAGGCCTCCTGGACGATCTTCAGAAAGTCGAGGGTGATCTGCCAGTAACGGGCGTGATCTTCGGGAACGAGGCCGGTGAGTTCCGCCCAGTCCGCCTCTTCCGTCTCGACCTCGTCCATCAGGGCCAGGAGATCTCCGGCAAGCCAGGCGGCATCCGCCGTCGAGGCAGGAACGCCAAGGGGCTCATCGGAGCGCAGGCTCAGGGCCTCCCGGCGCAGCATGCCCTTCCAGGCCTTCACCAGCCGGGTCATCGCAAGGTGGCGCTCCAGAAGCGGCATCGCCGGTGGCAGGGCTTCCAGATCCGGATCGCTTGTCAGGGTCTGCGCATCTTCATCCGTGTCCCCGACCGGACGGATCGCGGGCAGCAGCACCGGTTGGCCGTCAAAACGTTCCTGAAAGAGTTCCGGCAACAAACGCGCGGCACGGCGGGTGGGCAGATAGAGCGTGACCGACGACAACAGCAACGGATCGTCAAGTGGACGAAAGCCCGGCAGGAGCGTTCCGTCAACCAGCGTGTCGACGAGTGTCTTCAGAAACGGGACGGACGGGGGGATGGAATAAAGGCGCGTGCTCCCGGCCATCCTCAGGCCGCACTTTCGCGCACGGCGTATTCGGCGGCGCGGATGGCCTCGGGCGTTCCGATATGCAGCCAGAGCCCCTCCATCTGGACACCGAAGAGCCGCCCGGCCTCGATGGCCCGGTCGAAGAGGACATTCATGGAGAACGGGCCCTCCGGCGCTCCTTCGAAAAGGCGCGGATGCAGGATCGCTGCGCCCGCATAGGCAAACGGCGTCACGCCTTTTTCCAGGCGTCGCGTCAGGGAGCCGTCCCGTGCCATTTCAAAATCGCCCCGTCCGGCATAGCCGACAGATTTCACGGTTTCGGCCACCAGCAGAAGCGCATCCATGCGCGCCTCGTCCCAGGCATCGATCATATGCTCCAGGTTCGGCTTCACGCCCTCGATCCAGTAACAGGTATCGGCGTTCAGCTGAAAGAACGGTTCGTCCCCCAGAAGCGGCAGCGCCTTCTTGATGCCCCCGCCTGTTTCGAGCAGTTCGGCGCGCTCGTCGGAGACGACGATCTCCATGTCCTTGCGGCGGCGGACGTGAACTTCCACGAGGTCCGCCAGATAATGCACGTTGACCACGCAGGTCTTGACGCCTGCCGCAGCCAGCCGGTCCATGCCGTGATCGACCAGGGCCTGGCCGTTGACCTCGATCAGCGGTTTCGGCGTGGTTGCGGTCAGCGGACGCATACGTTTGCCGATACCTGCTGCCAGGATCATGGCCTTGGAGGGACGGAACCGCGTTTGTGTCATGACATCTCTCGAATTTTTTACAGCCGGTCTGACTGAAAAAGGTATCAGCCCCGGAAGCGTTCGTACCAGTCTTTCAAGTCCGACATCCCCGGCCTGTCAAGCACGCGGCGGAGATAGCCTTCCATGCGCGGCAAGTGACCAAGGTAGGCGGGCTTTTGATCCCGCCGCGCCAGACGTACGAAGATCCCGAGGATCTTCGATATCCGCTGAGCGGCCATCACGGCATAGGCGCGGGAAAAAGCGTCCCGGTCGAAGTTTGAGGACTGCTTTTCCCTCGCCGAGACATAGGCATCGAAGAGGTCCGATTCCAGATCCGCGCCGACATCGGTTCTGGCATCCAGAAGCAGGGAGGCCACGTCATAGGCAACCGGCCCGATAACCGTGTCCTGAAAATCGATCAGACCGATCCGGTCCGTGCCGCCGGCCCCTTCCTGCCACAGAAGATTGGGCGAGTGGAAATCGCGCAGGACCCAGCCTCGTTGCGCCCCGGAGAGACTCGCCAGCGCTACACTCCAAAGACCTTCGAATTCGGCGCGCATGTTATCGCCCGCGGGCATTCCGGTCGTTTCCGGCACGTACCAGTCGAGGAACAGCGAGGCTTCTGCGACCAGTGCGTCGTCGGAGTAGTCCGGCACCTGATAGCTCGAACCGTCATCGAGCGCGAGGATCTCAGGCCAGCTTTCGCCATGCATTTTCGCCAGAACTTCGACTGCGGCATGGTAGCGCTCCGGCATGGGTCGGCCATCGCATACGATCGTTTCCCTGCCAAGATCGGAGGAAAGCACCAGTCCTTTTTCCGGATCGGAGGCATAGATCTCCGGCGCCTTCAAGCCGTGCCTGCGCAACTCGCCTCCAACAGCCAGGATCGCGCGGCAATCCTGCGCAAGGTGCACTTTCGCCATATAGGCGCGCACGGCTTCCGGCACCTTGTCCCCCTGAAACGGCCAGCGCATCAGGACGGCGGACCGGTCATCCTGCTCTACCGTCTCGAAAGAACGTAAGGAGGCATCCCCTGCCAGAAAACGGCGTTCTGCGCCCGAAAAGCCGACACCTTCAAGGAAGGACCGGATTTCGAGCGTTCCCGTCAGCCGGTCCTGCCAGTCCGGGTCTTCGCAATGGAAGCTGAAGGTGCGCTTGTCGCCATCTTCCACCGGCTGCGTGATACGCACCCAAAGCGCCTTTGACGGCAAAAATTCGTCGGCCTTTTCCGGCCACTCGATCAACGCGGCACCCTCTTCCAGAAGATCGTCAAGTCCCAGCTCCTCCAGCTCCTCCGGCTCTTCCAGCCGATAGAGGTCGAAATGGGAGAGGTCAAACCGGTCGAAGTCATAAGTCTGGACCAGCGTGAAGGTGGGGCTGGGCACTTCGAGTTCCGGGTCGCCGGCAAGCGAACGGAGCAGTGCTCTTGTAAGGGTCGACTTTCCCGCGCCGAGATCCCCGGACAGGCACAGGACGTCGCCGGGCCTGAGCACCATCGCCAGATCGTTGGCGAGTTGCCGCGTTCCGGCTTCATCGGAAATTTGAAGGGTCAGGAAAGGAGCATCGAGCTGCTTCAGGTCGTGGTCTGCCATGAAGCAGCGTCCTATTCCGCTGCGGCTTGATCCGCAAGTTCGGGCCGTGCCGGGAAAACGCAAGTGACCGTGGTGCCCTTGCCTTCATCCGATTCGATATCGACGGTTCCGCCATGCAGTTCGACGAAGCTCTTGACGATGGCAAGGCCGAGACCGGCGCCCTGGCGGCGCGAGCCGGTGTCGTGACCGACGAAGCGGTTGAAGACCTGGGTGAGAATTTCCGCCGGAATGCCGTAACCATGGTCCTTGACGACGAAGGTGACCTGATCGTCCTCCCGGCTACAGCTGACATCGACAACACCGTCGGGCTCCGAATAACGCACGGCGTTGGAAATCAGGTTGTAGAGCACCTGCCGCAGACGTTTTTCGTCCGCGATCATCACGCCTGCATTCTCGGGAACATGGGTCCGCAGGTTGATGCGTGCCTCCGCAATCCGGTCCTTCAGACCCTCGACGGCCGCTGAAACGGTCGAGGCAACGTCGACCTCGCCAAGATCCAGCTCCATGATACCGGCATCGAGCGTCGCCAGATCCAGAATGTCGTTGATGATGGCAAGCAGGGCCGAAGACGAGGACTGGATATATTCGGCGTATTCACCCTGCTTGTCTGACAGCTCGCCGAATTTCGGGTCGGCGAGAAGCTGGGCAAAGCCGATGATGTTGGTGAGCGGCGAGCGCAATTCGTAGGACACGTGCTGGATGAAGGCGTTCTTGATCTCGTCCGCCTGTTCCAGCGCCTCGTTCTTTTCCAGAAGCGCCCGTTCCACATTCACGCTGTCGGTCACATCGACGAAGGTCACCAGCGTACCACCGTCGGGCAGAGGCACGGTTGCATAGTCGAGCACGTCGCCATTGTGCCGCTCCAGGCGGCTGACATTCTGCGTGCGGTTGTCGACAAGGCCCGTGACACTGCCGGCGAGTTGCTCCCAGGCCTTCTCTTCCGTCTCGCTCAAGGTGCAGGCGGAAACGACTTCCTTCACATGCGGCAGCTCGGCGAGCTGGTCTTCCTGCAGATCCCAGATTCGGCCAAAGGCCGGGTTCCAGAGCCTCAGGCGGCCGTCGGAGCCGAACACTGCGACGGCTTCGGACAGATTGTCGAGCGTTTCGCCCTGAACCCTGGTCAGCGCGTTGTAACGGCTTTCCAGATCGAGCTGCTCGGTCACATTCTCGTAGATATAGGTGACGCCGCCCTGCGGATGCGGGTTGGCGATGACGCGCAAGGTGCGGCCGTCCGGCAGGTGCCACCAGCTTTCCTTCGCCTCCAGCGACTGGTAGCTCTCCAGCATCTTGCTGCGCCAGACCCGGTAATCCGCCTGTTCGGGGATTTTCCTTCCGACGCGCAGAGTGTCGAGAACCGTGCTGTCTTCCGGATGGCTTTCCAGGAAGGCCGCATCGAGATCCCAGAGCTGGCGGAATGCGGCGTTGTAGAACTGCAGCTTGCGGTCGCTGCCGTAGATGGCAACGGCAGTCTGAAGCTGATCCAGCGTGCGGCCGTGGAATTCTTCCGCGCGGCCCAGTTCCTTGCGGGCCTGCTCCAGTTCACTGATATCCACGGCAATGCCGGCACCGCCGACATTCGCGTTGACATCGGTGACTTCGAAGACACGGCGTTCACCGGATGCGACAATCGGAATACGGGCGTTGAAGCAGCCGTCTTCCGTGCGCTGCACGGCCATCGCGGTGCGTGCGGCCGCATCCAGGAAGGTGGCCCCCGTCTTGACCGCGCTTTCAGCGTCCTGCATTTCAACGGCTTCCGCATATGCTGCGTTTGCCCAGATGAGCTTGCCTTCCGCATCGCGCTGCCAGGCCGGAGCCGGCATCGCGTTCAGGAGCGCATGCAGCATGTGAAGCTCGCCGGAAATCTTGGCGTTGCGCGCCGCCAGTTCGGCCTGCATCTGCCGTTCGCCGGTCAGATCGCGCAGGCGCAGCACGACGGCGCCGCCGGTGGTGCGGCCAAGCGCCTCCACATAGCTGCCGGTGCGGGTCTTCAAGGTGGTGGTAAAGGCCTCGCCCGTGCGAAACAACATGTCGAGGTGACGTTCAAGATCGCCGGCGCATTTGGCGGTCAGCCAGCTCCCGAAAGCCAGCAGTTGCGCTGGCGGGCGCGGCACGCCGGACTTTTCCGGCAGAATACCCCAGATCTGCGGCATGGATCCGTTGCCGGTCCACACGATCACCCGTTGCTCATCGGTGTTGAGCATGGCTTCCAGGCGGTCGACCCTGAACTTCAGGTCGCCTTTTTCCTTTTCCAAGGCCTCGGTGAGCTGGCTGGAGTGCTTGTGGTGCCGGACGAGCGCGACCGCGGCGGTCACCGCAAAGGCGCACATGCCGCCAAGGGCACCGAAAAGGATCATGGAGTCGGGATTGATCGCGGCGGCGGTGCCGGAAAGCATGTCCGCAGCGGCCGGGCCGGAAGACAGCCCAAGGCCCGCCGCCGAAACACCGGCCAGCAAAACCCTATTCAGACTCCATTCTCGCCACGCCGCGCATAGTCGCGCGCCGCCCGTGCCGCCTCTCGGCATGTCATGATCCCCTTACGCCGCATTGTCCCGCTTTTTGCGGATGCAGCTCCCGGATTCTGGGAGCAAATCAAAGACATTCGCCTCCTGGCCTTTGATTCGTTTAAACCATAACCTTTTTGAGAATCACGCAGAAGAGTCCGTTGATGAAAAGTTAACAGGACCCTTCAAATTGAAGGGTCCTGCATTTTTTTGTTCACAGTACCGAATCGAGGCGATTACTACATCTAGTAGACCACCTGCGATGAATCAGTATTTGTAGTGTTCCGACTTGAACGGACCGGCCTTATTAATCCCCAGATAATCCGCTTGACTATCCGACAAAGTGGTTAACGTGACGCCGAGCTTCTCCAGATGCAGGCGCGCGACCTTCTCGTCCAGGTGCTTCGGTAGCACATAGACTTCGTTCTTGTACTGATCGCCCTTGGTGAAGAGCTCGATCTGCGCCAGAACCTGGTTGGTGAAGCTTGCGGACATCACGAAGCTCGGATGACCCGTGGCATTGCCGAGGTTCACCAGACGGCCCTGCGAGAGCAGGATCATGCGCTTGCCGTCCGGGAACTCGTACATGTCGACCTGATCCTTGACCGGGCGGCACTTGGTGTTCTTCAGGGCAGCGACCTGGATCTCGTTGTCGAAGTGACCGATGTTGCAGACGATCGCCATATCCTTCATGCCGCGCATGTGGTCGAAGGTGATGATGTCCTTGTTGCCGGTTGCGGTGACATAGATGTCGCCTTCCGGAAGGGCCTGTTCGATGGTCTTGACTTCATAGCCGTCCATGGACGCCTGAAGCGCACAGATCGGATCGATTTCGGTAACGATCACGCGCGCGCCGGCACCGGCCAGAGACTGCGCGGAGCCCTTGCCCACATCGCCATAGCCGCAAACCACGGCCACCTTGCCGGACATCATGACGTCCGTGCCGCGGCGGATGCCGTCGACAAGGGACTCGCGGCAGCCATAGCGGTTGTCGAACTTGGACTTGGTGACGCTGTCGTTGACGTTGATCGCCGGGAACGGCAGCGAGCCCTTCTTCTGCATCTCGTAAAGACGCAGAACGCCCGTGGTGGTTTCTTCCGAAACACCCTGGATCAGTTCTTTCTGCCTGGTGAACCAGCCCGGGTTGGCGGCCATGCGCTTCTTGATCTGCGCGAACAGGCATTCCTCTTCATCGGAAGTCGGGTTCTCGATGAGGTCCGTCTCGCCGGCTTCGACACGGGCGCCGAGCAGGATGTAGAGAGTCGCATCGCCGCCGTCATCCAGGATCATGTTCGCCCCTTCCGGGAAGTCGAAGATCTTGTCGGCGTAGTCCCAGTACTCTTCCAAGGTTTCGCCCTTGACGGCGAAGACCGGCACGCCGGAAGCCGCGATGGCTGCTGCAGCCTGATCCTGGGTGGAGTAGATGTTGCAAGACGCCCAGCGGACTTCCGCGCCGAGAGCAACCAGGGTTTCGATCAGCACGGCGGTCTGAATGGTCATGTGCAGGGAGCCGGCGATGCGTGCGCCCTTCAGCGGCTTGCTTTCACCGAATTCGGCGCGGCAGGCCATCAGGCCCGGCATTTCGTGTTCGGCGATCTCGATTTCGGTGCGGCCCCAATCGGCGAGCCCGATATCCTTGATAATATAGTCGGTCATGAAACTGTCCTGTTCTTCGAAGCCGAGAATTCCCGGCGGCACCTCTCGGTGAAGCGCGTGCCGGTCAAGAAATTTGAGCGGCTGTCAACCGGCCGCCGGACTCTCGGCAGCCATTGGGAGGGGTTATAACGCCCGCCGCCGGATATCGCAATAAAGATATAAAGAATTCTTTATATCATCTTTATGAAAGGATATCCGCCGAACCGGAGCGGCGGCCGAAGTTTCCGTCCCCGTGCATCCAGCACTCAGTCGCGGTAGAGGTCTTCGCGGGTCGGCGGCAGACCGGACAGGCCCTTGGTGCGGCGGGACGAAACGGTCTGGAAGATGTTGATGGAGCCGCGCTCGAAACCAAGCGAAACGCCGGTCAGATAGGCAAGCCAGAGGCGGTATTTCTGTTCGCCGATATCGGCGATGGCCGCCTCCCTGACCTGTTTGAGATTTTCCGCCCACAGCCGGGTGGTCCGGGCATAGTGCTCGCGCCAGGCCTCGACATCGTGCACCTCGAAACCATGCGCTTCGAGATTGGTCAGCGTCCAGCCGATGTGATCGACTTCACCGCCCGGAAAGATGTAACGCACCAGCGCCTGATATTCCGGCTTCTTGCGGCGAAACTTTTTCAGATCCTTCCGGCCACGGCGGGTGATCGCGTGGTGAAGGTAGAGGCCGCGCGGCTTGAGGAGCCGGTGCACGCTCTGGAAATAATTGTCGTAATTGTCGAGCCCCACCGCCTCGAACATGCCGATGGAGGAGATCTTGTCGAAAGACTGGGCCTTCAGGTCCCGGTAGTCGACCAGTTCGACGGACACTCTGTCCTGAAGACCGCGTTCCGCGATCCGCTCCTCGGCCAGCTTCAGCTGCTCTTCGGCAAGCGTCACGCCAAGTGCCGTGACACCGTAGTTCTCGGCGGCGTAACAGATCAGGGCGCCCCAGCCGCAGCCGATATCGAGCAGCCGGTCACCAGGCTTCAGCCGCAGCTTGCGGCAGATCATTTCCAGCTTGTCGGTCTGGGCCGTTGCCAGGTCGTTGGACCAGTCCCGGAAATAGGCGCAGGTATAGACCATCCGGGGATCGAGGAAGAGTTCGTAGAAATCGTTCGAGACGTCGTAGTGAAAGGCGATATCGTCCTTGCGGCTTCCCGAACTCCTGTCCGCCACGCGGCCGGCGTCCAGTCCGCCTTCCTGCGCCCGCGCCCCGGATGACCTGTTTCCCAACAGGATCGGCCACACGTTTTTCAGAAGAACAGACTTTTTCAGGCGCTTGCGTAGATCGCGGCTCTTCACCCTTGGCCGCTTTTCCGCAAAGTCGAACAGGCTGCCGCCGCGCGGATCGATCTCGCCGGTCGAATAGAGATCGATGACCGTCTTGATGCGGGGACGCCGGAGAAGCCGGGTCAGGGCAGTTTGTGACAGGCCAAGCCGCAGCCCGTCGGGCGCCGCGTCTGCCGGGATCAGGGAACCATCCCATAATTCGAAGGCGAACTGCAGGTCCAGGACCTGATGAATATGTGTGAGTACCGAGCGCGTGGCTGAAATCAAACGGTCCCCGGATTGCTGCGCCATTACCTTCCTCAAATCGTTTTCGGGGAATGGCACGAACCGAGCGGATCTTTTCTCGGCAAGTCCGACAGGGCGCGAAACCTGCGGCAAGGCGGGAAAGGATCTGGAAATCAGTCTTCTTCGCCAAACCCGCTTTCAACAAGTTCTGAAATCGCGGTCAGCGCCACTTCGGCGTCCATCCCGCTCACACAAACACTGATGCTGCAGCCGGGGCTGGCCGCGAGCATCATCAAGCCCATGATGGAGGTTCCGCCGACGGTCTGACCGTCCTTGGACACCTGAACGTCGGATTGAAATGTCTCGACCAGCTTGACCAGTTTGGCGGAGGCTCTGGCATGCAGGCCGCGCCGGTTGACGATGGTCAGGTCTTTTTGCAGCAAGTTCTCTATCGTCATGGCCGTTGTTTTAATTCTGTCCCGACAGCACCTGACTTGCGACGGAGATGTATTTCTGGCCCGCCTGACGGGCCTCGTCGACCGCATCCGCCAACTCGCGGTCGGCGCGCACGCTGGCCAGTTTGATCAGCATCGGCAGGTTGACGCCTGCCACCACTTCCACGGATTTGCTGTCCATGACGGATATGGCAAGATTGGAAGGCGTTCCGCCGAACATATCGGTCAGGAGAACAACACCCTTGCCGGTATTTGCCGCCTCGACAGCCGCAAGAATATCCTGGCGCCGCTGCTCCATATCGTCGTCCGGTCCGATGGAAATCGTCTCGACTTGTTCCTGAGGACCGACAACATGTTCCAGCGCCGCCTTAAATTCTTCAGCGAGGCGTCCGTGGGTGACAAGTACTAGTCCAATCATATGTGCTTCGGCCTGATTATCGAGTGCAATGGACTCACGGTTCTTGAAAGACCCGCGAGAGCCGGGCGTTTATCAGTCTGATGCACTCTCTTCAACCGCTCCACCAGTTGCAAGTAAAAAAGTCCGGCGATCCCTTTAAATATAGTCCGGGCAATGCGGGAAGAGGGTCCGGAACGCCCAGCGTATGAGCCGGAGGCTGGTAAAAGTCTGGTGTTCCGGGCAGGTCACCACGGGAAGACGGACACCGTCGAGACTGTCGTGCGTCAGGGCTTCGTCCGGCAACCGCTCTATGTCGTGCAACGGCACCAGCGTGACGATCAGCCCCACCTGCGCGACGGGTTCGCAGTCCAGCTCAACCAGCCCGAAACCGCGCACTTCCATCTTGCCCCGGATTGTCTCCGGCACACGGGCCACCAGCCTGCCCCCTTCCCCGGTCACGCTGACATAGTCATCCGCGACAAGGGCCCCGAAATTTCCCTTTCGCCTGGCCGCCTCGATCATCGTTTCGGCGAGCGTCGTCTTGCCGCTGCCCGCCCCGCCGCGGATCAACAGGCCGTGCGTGCCGACGATGAGGCAATTGGCGTGGACGGTCTCGGCGCTCATTTGCCCGGTCCTGCCGGCAGATAGATGGTGAACCTTGCTCCGCCGATCTTCCGGCTGCCGTCCGAATCCTGTTCGATGCGGTTGGTCGCGGCGATGGTGCCGCCGTGCGCCTCGATGATCTGCCGGGAGATCGAAAGACCAAGGCCGGAATTGTTTCCGAAACCCTCGCCGTCCGGCCGATCCGTATAGAAGCGCTCGAAGATGCGTTCGGTATTCTCCGCGCGAATCCCGGGACCGTCGTCATCGACGGTGATCCGGATCATCCGGCCTTCCCGGCACAGGTCGACGTGAACCGTGCCGCCAGGAGGCGAGAAGGAACGGGCATTGTCCAGCAGATTGCTGATCACCTGTCCCAGCCGGATGTCGTGTCCTTGCGCATGGTAGGGCTTGGCGCCCTGCGCGTCGGCAACCGTCAGCTTGACGCTCGCCTCCTCGTCGCCCGAGCGCTGGTTGGCGGCATCCGCCATGTTGCGCAGGAGTTCGGAGATATCGATGGTCTCGGCCTGAATGCGTGCCAGTTCCGCATCGAGCCGGGAGGCGTCGGAAATATCGCTGATCAGGCGGTCGAGCCGCCGGACATCGTGCTGAATGACCTCCATGAGGCGGTCCTGTGACTGTTTCGACTTGGCAAGCGGCAGCGTTTCCACGGCACTGCGCAGCGAGGTCAGCGGATTTTTCAGCTCATGCGCCACATCGGCTGCGAATTGCTCGATGGCATCGATCTTGTTGTAGAGAGCGTGGGTCATTTCGCGGAAGGATCGCGCCAGATGGCCGATTTCGTCCTGCCGGTCGGAGAAATCCGGAATTTCCTCACGCGACGTCGAACCGCGCCGCACCCGGTCGGCGGCAGCCGCCAGCCGGCGGACCGGCCCGGCGATGGTGCCCGCCAGCAGGATCGACAGCAAAATGGTTACCGTCGCCGCAAACAGGAACACGCGGATGATGGCGATGCGCTCGGCCCGGACGATGGCATCGATGTCGCCGCCCTGCGTGGACAGGAGCAACGCGCCGAGCACCGCCCGGAAGCGCTGGATCGGCACGGAGACCGAAACAATCAGCTCGCCGCGTGGCGAAATCCGCGTAACGCTGGCCGGTGATCCGGCAAGGGCCGCCTCGACTTCCGGATAGGCCCGCCCGTCACCGCCGCCCACCTCCTGGTAAAGCGGCAGGTCGCCCTGGCGCAGCCAGCGCTTGGTCCATTGCCAGACCGTGTCCCACAGGGTCGCCTCTTCCGCGTTCGGCGGCGGCAGGTCGAAACGCAGGATCTGGGCGCTGGAATAGAGATGGCGGCTGTCGAGGATCAGGATGCCTTCCGGGTCGTAGATCCGTGCGCGGGTCTTGGTCGGCGAAATCAGGCGGCGGAGCACCGGACCGATCCGCTCCGGATTGATGGGAAAATCGAGGCTGTCGAGATCGTCCGCCGTCGGCGTGAGGCTTTCGCCCGCCTGAAGCTGCAGAAGACGTTCCGGATCGACCGTGATGGTTCCGGTGTCGACCGTGGCGGAGGCGGCGATCGCGCCGGCAATGATTTCGCCCTGGGTCAGAAGGCTCTGCACCCGGGCGTCGATCAGGCCGGCCCGGAACTGGTTGAGATAGAGAATGCCGATCACGAGCGCGATCAGCCCGACCAGATTGATCGCGATGATGCGCCTGGTCAGCGAAGACAGTATATAGGTGCCGAAAAGACCGCCGATCCGGTTCAACAGCCTGCGGCGGATGCGCTTGTTGCCGAGACGGCGCAAACGGGACCGTTCCGAACCGGCTGCCGGTTCAGAGGCTGCAACATTTTCAGCACTCTCGCTTTCGACCGTCATTCACCCACCACGGACGCGACGGCCCCATTGAACCGTCCATCCCTCGTCAAAACCCTTGCGAACCGGGAAACCTCCTCCGGCTGCCTCAGGCTTCGCGGAACCGGTATCCGACCCCATAAAGGGTTTCGATCATGTCGAAGTCGTCGTCAACAACCTTGAACTTTTTCCGCAGCCGCTTGATGTGGCTGTCGATGGTCCGGTCGTCCACATAGACCTGATCGTCATAAGCCGCATCCATCAGCGCATTGCGGCTTTTCACGACGCCCGGGCGCTGCGCCAGTGCGGACAGGATCAAGAACTCCGTAACCGTCAGGGTAACCGGCTTGTTGTTCCAGGTGCAGGTGTGCCGTTCCTGGTCCATGACCAGCTGGCCCCGCTCCAGCAGCTTGTCCGCATCGTCGCGCGGAGCCGAAGCATCGCGCGGCTGCGCCCGGCGCAGAACGGCCCGAACCCGCTCGACCAGAAGACGCTGGGAGAAGGGTTTGCGGATGAAGTCGTCCGCCCCCATTTTCAGGCCGAACAATTCATCGATCTCGTCGTCTTTCGAGGTCAGGAACATCACCGGCATGTCGGACGTCTGGCGCAGGCGGCGCAGCAGTTCCATGCCATCCATGCGCGGCATCTTGATGTCGAATATCGCAAGATCCGGCGGATCGCTCTGCAGCCCTTCCAGGGCCGAGGTACCGTCCGTATAGGACTGGACGCGATAGCCCTCCGCTTCCAGAGCAATAGAGACCGAAGTCAGGATGTTGCGGTCGTCATCAACCAGGGCAATTGTCGGCATGCTTCGTTTTTCCATATTCGGCAACGCACCGATGGCACGCATCGGCTTCAAACATAATATAATGCCTTTGGCCTGCTAAATGCGCATAAATTAAGGCAAACCGCGAATTCGGGCCAACCCGCACCCAACCTGGCTAAAGGGAAATCCCTGCCCGCTGCATCGATGGGGATGCAGGAAATGAATTACAAGGGACCGAGTCGACGTCTTTGCCGGATTTCCGCCACAATGTCAGCGGCTCCAAACAGCAATAAAGCGCGATTTTCACGCGAAATATTTCGCTTCAACCAACAAATCGAACATTTCGAATGTTTCGTTTTTTAATTTATCCATCAAATTAATCCTCACCCAAGTAAAGATGTTTTTCAATCGATTAAAGAAAGACTTAGCACTTTTTGATGTCTTGCTGCCGTTTAGTCAATCCACTACGTTCGCAGCCCTCACAGCCGGATTTAGCACAAACTTAACTTTCTCCGGCGGCAGAAAGACTAGCCCCCATCACGAGGACTGCGGGAAGATGCAAGAAACAGGTGTCAGGAACCCCTCCACTGGTAGCGAAACCTTCGGCTTTAAAGGCCTGAAGGCGCTCTATTGGAACCAGAACGAGCCTGCGCTTTACGAATATTCCCTTTCCCGCGGCGAAACGCGGCTGGCAGCCGGCGGAGCGATTGTCGCCGAAACCGGTGTTCACACCGGCCGTTCCCCGAAGGACAAGTTCGTCGTTCTCGACGAGGAAACCAAAGACACGGTCTGGTGGGACAACAACGCGCAGATGTCGAAGGACAAATTCGACCTCCTTCTGGAAGACTTCCTGAAACATGCGGAAGGCATGGAACTCTTCGCCCAGGACCTTTTCGGCGGCGCCGACGCCACCCACCGCCTCCCGGTGCGCGTCTACACCGAATTTGCCTGGCATTCGCTCTTCATCCGCAACCTTCTGCTGCGCCCGGACGCAAGCGAGCTGGCCGGTTTCGTGCCGGACATGACGATCATCGACCTGCCGAGTTTCAAGGCCGATCCGGAACGTCACGGCTGCCGCACCGAAACCGTCATTGCGGTGGACCTGACGCGGAAAATCGTCCTGATCGGCGGCACATCCTATGCCGGCGAGATGAAGAAATCCGTCTTCACCATGTTGAACCACCTGCTGCCGGCAAAGGGCGTCATGTCCATGCACTGCTCGGCAAACGTGGGCGATGACGGCGACACGGCGGTCTTCTTCGGTCTGTCCGGCACCGGCAAGACCACCCTCTCCGCCGATCCGTCCCGCACCCTGATCGGTGACGACGAGCACGGCTGGAGCGAAAGCGGCGTCTTCAACTTCGAGGGCGGCTGCTACGCCAAGACGATCAAGCTGAGCGCGGAAGCCGAGCCGGAAATCTATTCCACCACCCAGCGCTTCGGCACTGTCCTGGAAAACGTCGTCCTGGACGAAAACCGCGTCCCGGATTTCGACGACGGCTCCAAGACGGAAAACACCCGGGCCGCCTACCCGATCCATTTCATTTCCAACGCCAGCGCCACCGGTTGCGCGCCGATGCCGAAGACCGTCATCATGCTGACGGCCGACGCCTTCGGTGTCATGCCGCCGATCGCGCGCCTCACCCCTGCGCAGGCCATGTACCACTTCCTGTCCGGCTACACCGCAAAGGTCGCCGGCACCGAGAAAGGCGTGACCGAACCCCAGGCAACCTTCTCCACCTGCTTCGGCGCACCGTTCCTGCCCCGGCACCCGTCCGAATACGGCAACCTCCTGAAGGACCTGATCGCCAAGCACAATGTGGATTGCTGGCTGGTCAACACCGGCTGGACCGGCGGCGCCTACGGCACCGGCAACCGCATGCCGATCAAGGCAACCCGCACCCTGTTGCAGGCCGCCCTCTCCGGCAGCCTGAAGGATGCCGAGTTCCGCACCGATGCGAATTTCGGCTTTGAGGTTCCGGTTTCTGTTGACGGTGTCGACAACGCCATCCTGAACCCGCGTGAGACCTGGAACGACAAGGACGCCTACGACGTCCAGGCCGCCAAGCTGGTGACAATGTTCGTCGACAACTTCGAGACCTTCGAAGCCCATGTCGACGGTGCCGTCCTGAGTGCCGCTCCGGCGGTTCCGGTCGCAGCCGAATAACAACCTGACACTCCGTCCCTGCGGAACTTCAACGGCGCCTCGCAAGATGGCGCCGTTTCTCTTTGCCGGCATGGTTCTTGGCGCTTTCATCAGGAGTGGAAAGAATTATATTGAGCTTTCGACCTAGAAAGGACGCCCCATGCCTGCCACCGACCTCTCCTCCATTCCCGACGTCCTGAATACGGCGGAAAGCTGGCGCGCTTCCGGACGTTCCGTCGCCCTTGCCACGGTGATCGAAACCTGGGGCTCCGCCCCGCGCCCGGTCGGCTCGCATCTGGTGATCGACGCGGAGGGAAATTTCGAGGGCTCCGTCTCGGGAGGCTGCGTCGAGGGCGCGGTTGTATCCGAGGCGATTGATGTCATCGAAACCGGAAAACCCGCGACACTGGAATTCGGCGTCGCCGATGAAACCGCCTGGCGAGTGGGCTTGTCCTGCGGCGGTCGCATCCGCGTCTACGTGGAACCCGTCAACTAGTCTTTTTGAGCATCAGGAGTAGGCCGTGACGACCGAAACACTTCTTGCCTTCCTCGCCGCGACAGCGCTCTTTGCCTACATGCCCGGCCCCGCGCTGCTTTATACGGCGGCACAGACCATCGCCCGTGGCCGGAAGGCGGGTTTCATGGCCGCTTTCGGCATTCACCTGGGGTGTTATGTCCATGTGTTTGCAGCGGCCTTCGGCCTTTCCGCGATCTTCACCGTGGTGCCGACTCTCTATTTTGCCCTGAAGCTGGCCGGCGGCGCCTATCTGATCTTTCTCGGCGTCCAGATGATCCGGACGAGGGTCGCTGCCGGTCCGATGCCGGACCTGCCGCGGAAATCCGCCCGTCGCGCCTTTGCCGACAGCATGCTGGTCGAGATCCTCAATCCCAAGGTCGCGATCTTCTTCATTGCCTTCCTGCCGCAGTTCGTCAGCGCCGGTGCGGGCTATCCGGTTTGGGCGCAATTTCTGGTCTTGGGCACGATCGTCAATTGCGCCTTCACCTCGGCCGACATCGTGACGGTGCTCTTTGCCTCTGAAGTGAAGAAGCGCATGACCAAAACCTCGCGGTTCCAGGATCTCACCCGCTGGCTTGGCGGATCGCTCCTGGTCGGTCTCGGACTGAAACTGGCAACGGAACGCGCCTGACATCATGGAACTCTCTCTTCTCAAGACCCTGAATGCCGACCGCGCCGCCCGCCGTGCGGCGATCCTTGTCACCCGGATGGCGGACGGCAGCCAGAGGCTGGTCCGCAAGGACGAGGATTATTCTTCCGATCCACTGGCCGGAGAATTCGACAAGCGTTTCCGGTCGGGCAAGTCCGGCGTTGTTCCGGCGAAAGAAGGCGATGTCTTCCTGAATGTCTCCGTGCCCGCCCCACGGCTCGTCATCATCGGCGCCGTCCATATCAGCCAGGCGCTTGTCCCGATGGCCGGGATCGCCGGACTGGATGTCACTGTCATCGACCCTCGCACCGCCTTTGCAACCGAGGAGCGGTTTCCGGGCGGCGGTCTGAAAGCGGAATGGCCGGAGGACGCTCTGAAGGACGCACCGCTCGATTCCTATACCGCGCTCGCGGCCGTGACCCACGATCCGAAGATCGACGATTACCCGCTCATGGAAGCGCTGAAGGCCGGGTGTTTTTACGTCGGCGCTCTCGGCAGCCGCAAAACCCACGGCAAGCGCCTGGAAAGGTTTCAGGACGCCGGACTGGACCCGGCCCTCTCGGATCGGATCGATGCGCCCATCGGCCTCGATATCGGTGCGGCCTCCCCCGAAGAGATCGCCGTTGCAGTTCTGGCCGCCATCATCCGGGCCTTGCGCAAGGAACCGGAGACGGACACATGAACTTCGGCCCCCGCCTGTCCCGGGACGCTGCCGGCTGCATTCTGGCACACAGCACCAGGCTGGCGGCACGCGCGCTCAAGAAAGGGCATGTCCTGACCGAAGCGGACTGCGCGGAGCTCGCGGCTGCCGGTATCGACAGCGTAGTCGTCGCCAGCCTTGATACAAGGGATGTCGGCGAGGACACGGCAGCAGAGCGGCTTGCCCGTTCGGCCATGGGGCCCGGCGTGCTGACTGATACGGCCTTCACCGGCCGCATGAATCTTTATGCCGAAACCAACGGTGTCCTGGTGGTCGACCCGGAAGCGGTAACGGCTGCCAACCGCATCGATCCGGCGATTACCTTCGCGACGCTTGCCAATCACACCCAGGTGACCGGCGGACGCATGGTGGCCACCGCAAAGATCATTTCCTTTGCCGTTCCCGGCCACCTGCTCGAACAGGCCGAACAGGCCTTGCACGGCGCGGTGCGCGTCGCCGCCTTCACGCCCCGCAAGATCGGCCTCGTCGCCACCGAACTGCCACACCTGAAAGCGTCGGTACTGGACAAGACCCGGCGGGTTCTGGAAGACAGGCTGCGCCCGAGCGGCAGCACCCTCATCGGCGAAATACGCGTGCCGCACGATCAGGAGGCCGTGGCAGACGCCATGCGGAAGCTGATATCGCAGGGCGCCAATTTCCTGATCCTGTTCGGTGCTTCAGCCGTCGTCGACCGGCACGACGTCCTGCCTGCCGCGCTCGATCTTGCAGGGGGCACCGTGCGCCACCTCGGCATGCCGGTCGATCCCGGAAACCTGCTGATGCTGGGGACCTTGCAAGGATTGCCCGTGCTGGGCGCCCCGGGCTGTGCCCGCAGCCCGAAGGAAAACGGCTTCGACTGGGTTCTTGACCGCCTGCTCGCCGGACTGGATGTCACCCCGGACGACATCACCGCCATGGGCGTCGGAGGATTACTGATGGAAATCGGAACCCGGCCGCAGCCGCGCGAGAGCCGGCGCCGCTCGGACAGGTCCAAAGTTGCGGCAATCATCCTGGGGGCCGGCAAGTCTTCGCGCATGGGGGGGCCGAACAAGCTGCTCGCCAAACTGGACGGCAAGGCGCTGATCCGCCACGCCGCGGAAGCCGCCACCGGCGCGGGACTGGCCCAGACCGTTCTCGTCACCGGCCATCTGGCCGGCGAGGTCGGCGCCGAGGTGGCGGATCTCGGCCTGACTGTGGTGCACAACCCGGATTATGCCGACGGCATGGCGGGCTCCATCAGAGCCGGCATGAACGCTCTCGCCCCCGGCACCGACGCGGTGATCATCCTGCTCGGTGACATGCCCCGCATCGACGCGGCCATCCTCAAGCGGCTCGTTGAGACCTATCGCTCCAGGGAAACAGGTCAGATCGTTACGGCAACCGCGGACGGGAAACGTGGCAATCCGGTCCTCTGGGACAAACGTTTTTTCGAAGCATTGAAGTCCCTGAGCGGCGATGTCGGCGCCAAACATGTCATTGCCGAAAATACCGATCTCGTGGCGGAAGTAGAGATCGGCCCCGCAGCAAGACTGGATCTTGACACGCCACGGGCACTACTGGAGGCAGGCGGTGTATTACCAAGACACGCGACGCCGACTTCCAAGACAACCAAGTAACTGGCGCGCATAAAATTCAATGATAACATATCATTAACCCGGTATGCGCAGAACGCAGGCCGGAAATGCCAGTTATTCTATTGCATTTTTGTGACATGCCGCTTATGTAATGCCTGCGCTTGCTGCAGAGCACCCTTGTGGGTGGACAACGGATGACGTCCCGGGCGCCGCTTACATCCGATTTTGACAAAAGCTGTTCGGATCCTCTCCTCCCGAGGATGCTCGAGCGCTTTTGCCGCTTGGTTAGAAGAATAAAGGAAATGATCATGGCTGACTTGTCTCTTCCGCGTCCGGGCTGCTGCAAATGGGCAGAAGGTGATGCGGGCAACTACAT
>NZ_JBNKYW010000123.1:0-3285 GCF_050301095.1 Roseibium sp. | reverse complement strand
GGTGGTCAAGAGCGGGGTCGTCAGGCCAAAGATCTGTTTGTCGATCACGCGCCGGGTCAGGTCAATCCCGTTGACGATATTGCCCCATTGATCGCTGCCACCGAACTGGACCAGACAGCCATAGCGTCGGTTCAGCTCAAGGAAGTCATAGGCCTGCAGGATCATGTAGTTGAATTCGAGGAACGACAGCGATTGTTCCCGGTCGAGCCGCGATTTCACCGATTCAAACGACAGCATCCGGTTGACGCTGAAATGCCGCCCGATGTCGCGCAGGAACTCCAGATAGTTCAGCTCGTCCAGCCACTCGGCGTTGTTCAGCATCAGGGCGTCGCTCGCGCCCTCGCCGTAATCGAGATAGCGATCAAACACGACCTGCATGCCCGCTATATTGTCGTCGATGGCCTCGGGCGTCAGCAGAGGCCGCTCTTCGGACCGGAACGAGGGATCGCCCACCTTGGTGGTGCCTCCGCCCATCAGCGTGATCGGCTTGTGCCCTGTCTTCTGGAACCAGCGCAGAAGCATGATGTTCAACAGATGGCCGACGTGCAGCGACTTGGCGGTGGCGTCATAGCCGATATAGGCGGGTACGACCCCCTTGATCAGAGCTTCGTCCAGCGACTGAAGATCGGTGCAATCGGCCAGGAAGCCGCGCTCGATGATCGTCGCGAGAAAGTCGGATTTAGGATGATAGGTCATTGCGTTTCCGTCTATGCTGGGCCTTGTTGAGCCGCGCCCTCTATAAAGGCGCTTCGGGGGAAGGAAAAGCCATGTCCACAGAGGGTCCGATCTGGGCTTTGGGATGCATGTCGGGCACCTCGCTCGATGGTGTCGATGCGGCCATGCTCCAGACCGACGGTAACCGCATCCTTGCCTTTGGCGAGACCGGCTTCCGGCCCTATTCCGAGACCGAGCGCGACGTGCTGCGCGGCGCTCTCGGCCATACCTCCGGCCGCGAAGTCGAGGCAGCCGCCGAGGTGGTCGAAATCGCCCATGCCGAGTTGCTCTCGGAGTTCCCCGAGGCCGAGCTTATCGGCTTTCACGGCCAAACCACCCTGCACCAGCCCGACAACGGCGTGACCTGCCAGATCGGCAACGGCCGCATTCTTGCCGAGGCGCTGGATCGCCCTGTAGTCTGGGATTTCCGCACCGCCGACATGCAGCTTGGCGGCCAGGGTGCACCGCTGGCGCCGTTCTATCATTTCGCGCTCGCCAGGATGCTCGAGATGTCAGAACCGGTCGCCTTTCTGAATATCGGCGGCGTTGCGAACCTGACCTGGCTCGATCCCGGCAAGGCTCGCCCGGAGACCCCCGGCGCCTGCCTCGCTTTTGATACCGGCCCCGGCAATGCCCTGATCGACGATCTCTGCAAGGCGCGGACCAACCGGAAAATGGACGTCGACGGGGCGCTGACCCGCGCGGGTGCCGTGCATGAAGACGTTTTGACAGGGCTTTTGTCCGGCTCTCATTTTTTCTCAAAAATACCGCCGAAATCATTGGATAGGAATGATTTTGCCGACTGGAGCCATGCTGTCGGGCATCTTTCGACCGCCGACGCTGTTGCCACTTTGGCCGCTGCCAGTGCCGGGGCGATCGCCCTTGGACTTGACCATTGCCCGATGCCGCCAGAACGCATTCTGGTCACAGGCGGAGGGCGTCTGAATCCCGGATTGATGGAACTGATTGCCGGCCTTTCCGATTGTCCCGTCGAGCCTGTGGAAAGCGCCGGTCTCGACGGCGACATGCTCGAAGCCCAGGCATTCGCCTACCTCGCGGTGCGGGTCTTGCGCGGAATGCCAACCTCCGGCCCCGGCACGACAGGTGTCGCAGCCCCCGTCGGCGGAGGTCAGGTCAGCCGCCCGAGTGGCACAGGTGGCCACTTGGCAGGCTGAGTCCCATCGGCAACTTTCCGTGCATTTGGCAATGGGCCATCACGATCCATATTGCCCGGGAACGCAATTCCTGAGAAATTCCTTGGCATAAAGACATTCAAACCGAGCAGGACACACAAATGGCACGTTTCGACAACCCCGCCCAAGAAGGGCTTCCCCCCGCAAACAGCCACGCCGAGGGCCATGAAGATGGCGCTCAGGCTCCTGAGATTCCCGGCGCCCCCGAGGGCCTTCCCATGATTCCGGTCGAAAACTTCGCCGATAACCTACCGGAAGATGCCGAAGACCACCTCATGGATATCTTCGACCTGGTGTGACGGACAGACCCACTCAAAAATAAAAAGGCGCCCCTGATCGAGGCGCCTTTATCACGTCTGGTGCTTGGACTAATGCGCAACCGCGCCCGAACCGCTCCCGCTCTGTGCCGCCAGGCGCTGTGCTGCAGCCGCGTCCTCTGCTGCCTGATCCCACTCGATGGGTTCGGGTTGGCGTACAAGAGCGTACTTAAGGACCTCGGATACGTGGGTGACCGGAATGATCTCCATCCCTTTCTTCACGTTGTCCGGGATCTCGGCCAGATCCTTTTCGTTCTCTTCCGGGATCAGCACAGTCTTGATGCCGCCCCTGAGAGCCGCAAGCAGTTTCTCCTTCAGACCGCCAATCGGCATGGCATTGCCGCGCAGCGAAACCTCGCCCGTCATGGCAATGTCCTTCCGAACCGGGATCTGCGTCAGAACTGAGACGATCGACGTGACCATGGCCAGACCGGCGCTCGGCCCGTCCTTCGGCGTCGCCCCATCCGGAACGTGGACGTGAATGTCCATCGTGTCGAACTGCGGCGGCTTGACGCCAATGCTCGGTGCGATCGACCGCACATAGCTCGACGCCGCGTCGATGGACTCTTTCATCACGTCACCAAGCTTGCCTGTGGTCTTCATTCGGCCCTTGCCCGGCAGACGCAACGCTTCAATCTGCAACAGATCTCCGCCCACACTGGTCCAGGCCAGCCCGGTAACGACACCGACCTGGTCTTCCTTCTCGGCAAGCCCGTAGCGGAACTTTTTCACACCCAGAAAATCTTCTAGATTTTCGGGTGTTACCGTGACCTTTTCATCTTCCTTGCGGATGATCTTGGTCACAGCCTTCCGCGCCACCTTGGCAATCTCACGCTCAAGATTCCGCACCCCCGCCTCGCGGGTGTACGTCCGGATCATCTCGGACAAAGCCTCGTCGGTCAGCTCGAACTCCTTGGGCTTCAGCCCGTGGTTCTTTACCTGTTTGTCGATCAGGTGCTGCTTTGCGATCTCGCGCTTTTCGTCCTCGGTGTAGCCCGCGAGCGGAATGATCTCCATCCGGTCCAAAAGCGGACCCGGCATGTTGTAGCTGTTGGCTGTGG
>NZ_JBNKYW010000122.1:0-15642 GCF_050301095.1 Roseibium sp. | reverse complement strand
CCGCGGCGCAAGGCGGCCTGCACGAGGACGGCCGGGAAACCTATGGCCACAGTCTTGTGGTGGAGCCCTGGGGCGCTGTGATCGCGGAACTGGACCATGACGAGCCGGGCTATGTGCTGGCGGAGATCGATACGGACAAGGTGTCCAAGGCGCGGGGCCGGATCCCGGCAATCGCCAACGAACGGGCGTTCGACTGCCATGTCAGCGGCCTGAAGGAGATGCCGGCGTGATCAGATACACGCTCATCTGCGAAGCGGCCCATTCGTTCGAGGGCTGGTTCCGGAACTCCGGCGACTTCGAGGCCCAGTGCGGCCGCGAGCTGGTGGTCTGTCCGGTCTGCGGAAGTTCCGACGTCAAAAAGGCGCTGATGGCTCCGGCCGTTTCGACGTCGAGGAAGCGCGAGGCCATTTCGGCCTCTGCCGCAGCGGAGCCTGCGGCGCCTGCCCAAACGGAAGCAAGTGGCCCGGCCGCCGCCCCGGGCCAGACGCAACCGGCGGCTTTGCTGCCAACGGACGTGCGCCACCGCGAGATCGTCGAAGCCCTGCGTACGCTTCGGGCACAGGTGATCGCGAATTCGGAAAACGTCGGCAAGGGATTTGCCGAAGAGGCCCGCAAGATTCACTATGGCGAGGCCGAGGAACGCAGCATCTACGGGGAAACAACCCTTGAAGACGCCGAGGCGCTTCAGGAGGAAGGCATTTCGGTGTTGCCGCTGCCCGAACTTCCCGACGACAAGAACTGAAACGGCGGCCGGGGCACGCCACCCCGGCCATCACGCGTGACACACGACGGCGGTTCGGGCGGTAATGCCCGCGCTCACAAACCCCAAAATTGCGGTTGCAGGCCGTGTCAGACCGTATCAGGCTTTCCGCTTGCGTGCCGGTTTGGGCGATTGCGCTTCCGTGAGGCTTTCCTCGGCAGCCTTGCTCAGCTCGTTGACGTTTTCCAGGGCCGTTTCGTTGAGCGCCTCGACCGCCGCGGCATTTTCGCTGAAGCTGTTGCGGAACAGGGCTGCCTGTTTTTCGAAGTGCTCCTGATATTCACTGGCCATTCGGGAATAGAAATCCTGCAGCGTCGCCATGGTTTCCTCAGGCGCCGTGCACTGGCTCAGCGACTTGGCGCATTCGAAATCCTCATGCAGGCGGTGGCTGACGAAATTCATGTGATCGTCAAAGGCCTTTTCCGTATGGGACCAAAGGGTCTGACCCATTTTCTGGAAGCTCGCGACCGTCTTTTCCTCGATCCGGTCTTCCCGTTCTGCAAAGGCCCAGTTCGAAAAGGCCGGCAGCGGCGGCCAGTTGGTCATCATGGAGCTGAAATCGAAGGCACCCTGGGTTTTCTTGGTGGACATGGACCATCCTCCGCTTGTTGACCGGTGCACGGCGTCCGTTCTGTCCGCGGCAGATGCCGGGCTGGCATTTGCGGGAACGGCGGGTAGACGTGGCCGATCAGGTTGGCGTCTCTGAAGTGACGTAACTGTAGCGTCGGTTATAGCCGCATCCTTGATGAGGATCAAAGATGCGAAAAGTTCTTAATGCCGTTTGAAAGGTTCGGGAAGGTGTATTTTCTAAGTCTTATTTAGAAAATCGCGCAGCCTTGCGGTAACCTTGTCCGGTTCTTCCAGGGTCGAAAGGTGTCCGCTGCCTTCGATCACGGCCAGTTCGCTGCCGGGGATGTGTGCGTGGATCTCCTGCGAAATTTCAAGCGGGGTCAGCCGGTCGCCATCGCCGACGAGGACGAGTGCGGGACAGGCAATTTCCCCGAGCCTCGGCCGGGCGTCCATGCGGTTCATGAGGGCGGTCTGCTGGCGGATGAAGGCCTCCGGACCGGTGTCCATGGCCATGTCGACAACAATCGCCTTCAGGTCCTCGTCTTCCTCGCGGCGCTCGTGAACGAAGCCGGGATAAAGCAGGTGGGGAACCTTCTTGAAGCCCTTCTTGAGGGTCAGGTCGATCAGGAAGCTCCGCCGCTCGGTCTGGTCCGCCGTGTCGGCACGGGCGTTGGTGTCAAGCAGGGCAAGCTTGCCGACGCGTTCGGGCGCCTCGCGCATGATCTCCATGGCGACGTAGCCGCCCATGGAAAGTCCGATCAGTGAAAAACGGTCCGGTGCCTGCTCCAGGATGCTGGCGGCAATCGCCTCGATGCTGTCGTGTTCCCGATGGTTCGCTACCATGATCGGCCGGTCCGCGAAGGCAACGATCTGCGGGGCGTAAAGGGCTTCGGTGCAGAGCAGGCCCGGAACGAAGACGATCGGGTCGCTCATCCGGCGTCTCCCGGACGCTCGGCCAGCAGCATGTAGTTTACATCCATGTCCCGTGACTGTCCCCAGCTGTCGGTGAGCGGATTGTAGCTGACGCCGGTCCGGTCGGTGACGGTCAGGCCCGAAGCCTTCAGCGGGCCCTCGATTTCGGCGGGCTTGACCAGTTTCTCGTAGCTGTGGGTGCCCTTCGGCAGCCAGCGCAGCACGTATTCCGCGCCCACGATGGCAAGCGCATAGGCTTTCAGTGTGCGGTTGATCGTCGCGACGAACATCAGGCCGCCCGGGCGCACCATGCTTGAAGTCGCCTCCAGGAACAGCGGCACGTCGGCGACATGTTCCACCACCTCCATGTTGAGGACGACATCGAAGGTTTCGCCAGCGGCGGCCAGTGTTTCGGCGGTCTCGGCCCGGTAGTCGATGGCAAGGCCCGAACTCTGCATGTGGAGTTTTGCGATCTCGATGTTGGTTTCGGACGGGTCCGCGCCGACGACCTCGGCGCCGAGGCGGGCCATAGGCTCGCTCAGGAGGCCGCCACCGCAGCCGATGTCAAGGAAACGCAATCCCTTGAAGGCGTCGGCCGCTTTCGGGTCGCGGCCGAAATGGCGGCAGACTTCCTGCTTGATGTAGGTGAGGCGCACCGGATTGAACTTATGCAGCGGACGGAAATTGCCGGTCGGGTCCCACCATTCTTCCGCCATGGCGGAAAAGCGGGCGACTTCCTCGCTGTCGATCGTACCGGAATTCGCATGAGCCTTGCCTGTCATCGGACGATCCTTCCCAGACGTGGGGCCGCGGGACTGCGGCCGGTTGAGGTTTCTGATGCTGTCGTTCCCGTGTCTTGGCTCATTTGTCAAGGGATCCCGGATCATCGAGCTGTTGCAGCAAGGGAACTCTGCCTGTATGCATGTGCGCCGATCCATCCGGCGCGTCAGGCGCTTCCTGACACGACAAGAAGATTTAAGAGTGGTATGGCCCGACTGGTTTTAAAATTTGGCGGAACTTCGGTTGCCGATCTCGATCGCATCCGCAATGTCGCCCGCCACGTCAAACGGGAAGTGGATGCCGGCCATCAGGTTGCTGTCGTCGTTTCGGCCATGGCCGGACAGACCAACAAACTGGTGGAGTACTGCCGGGAGGCGTCGCCGCTTCATGATGCCCGCGAATATGACGCCGTTGTCGCTTCCGGCGAACAGGTGACCTCCGGCCTCCTGGCCATCGTGCTTCAGGACATGGGCGTGAACGCCCGCTCCTGGCAGGGCTGGCAGGTGCCGATCAAGACCGACGAGAATCATGGCGCCGCCCGCATCCGCGAGATCGACGGCAGCTTTCTGGTCGAGCGGATCGGACAGGGTCAGGTCGCCGTGCTGGCAGGTTTCCAGGGCGTGGCGCCGGACAACCGCATCGCCACGCTTGGCCGCGGTGGCTCGGACACCAGTGCCGTGGCCATTGCCGCGGCCATCAAGGCCGACCGGTGTGATATCTATACCGATGTCGACGGGGTCTATACGACCGACCCGCGCATCGTGCCGAAGGCGCAGCGCCTGAACCGCGTTTCCTTCGAGGAAATGCTGGAAATGGCCTCTCTCGGTGCGAAGGTGCTTCAGGTGCGTTCCGTCGAGATGGCGATGGTGCACGGTGTCAGAACATTCGTGCGCTCCAGTTTCGATGATCCGGAAGCGCCCCAGGTCGGCAATGACGGCCTTCCGATTGGTACTCTTATTTGCGACGAGGACGAACTCGTGGAACAGCAGGTTGTCACCGGCATTGCATATGCCAAGGACGAAGCCCAGATCTCAATCCGTGACGTGGCCGACAAGCCGGGCGTAGCCCAGTCGGTATTCGGTCCGCTGGCGGATGCCAATATCAACGTCGACATGATCGTCCAGAATATTTCGCCGGACGGAAAGCAGACAGATATCACTTTCACCGTGCCCGAAGCCGATTACGAGCGCGCCAAGAAGGTGCTGGAAGACAACCGCACGGAGATCGGATTCCAGAACCTGGAAGGGGCCACCGACGTCGTGAAGGTGTCGGTGATCGGCATCGGAATGCGCTCGCATGCCGGTATCGCCGCTCAGTGTTTCAAGGGCCTCGCGTCCAAGGGCATCAACATCCGCGCCATCACGACCTCGGAAATCAAGATCTCCGTGCTAATAGATTCAGCATACGCAGAACTTGCGGTGCGGACTCTCCATTCGCTATACGGGTTAGACGGATAGTTCATCCGGTAAGCGGGCTCCGGCAACGGATCAGGGCCGGAGCTTGCCCGAAACGGGATCACACGGGGACGCGATGCGCAGCAACCTAGCCGGACCGCGCCTTTTGCTTCGCCGGCTCCGTGAAGTCATGGCGGAGCCGATCACGGCGCAGGAGCGACTCGACAAGATCGTGGTGCTGATCGCGTCGAACGTGGTGGCCGAAGTGTGTTCGGTCTACATCCTGCGCGCCGACGGCGTCCTGGAGCTCTATGCGACCGAAGGCCTGAATCGGGAAGCGGTTCACAACGCCTCCCTCAGGGTCGGGCAGGGGCTTGTCGGACTGATCGCGGCCGAGGCCCGGCCGCTGAACCTGCCGAACGCCAGCGCCCATCCCGGATTCGCCTATCTGCCGGAAACCGGCGAGGAAGCCTATAATTCGTTCCTTGGCGTGCCCATTTTGCGGGCAGGCCGTACGCTCGGCGTCCTCGTGGTGCAGAACCAGTCGCACCGGACCTACCTGGAAGACGAGGTCGAGGCGCTGCAGACCACCGCAATGGTAATCGCCGAAATGGTGGCCGCCGGCGAACTGGAAGCAATCGCCCAGAAAGATACCGGGCTCGATATGTCCCGCCCGATTTCCGTGAACGGTGTCGGCCTTGCCGAAGGGGTGGGCCTTGGCCACGTGGTTCTGCACGAGCCCCGCGTGGTCATTACCAACCTGATTGCCGAGGACAGCGACAAGGAAAAGTCGCGTCTCGAGGCGGCCGTCAACCGATTGCGCCTTTCCATCGACGATCTTCTGGCCAGCGGCGAGATCGCGGCCACCGGCGAACATCGCGAAGTTCTCGAAGCCTACAAGATGTTCGCCTATGACCGGGGCTGGATCCGCAAGATCGAGGAAGCGATCCGTAATGGTCTGACAGCCGAGGCGGCCGTTGAAAAGGTGCAGAGCGACACGCGTGCGCGCATGCTGCGCCAGACCGACCCCTACCTGCGCGAGCGGCTGCACGATCTCGACGATCTGGCTCATCGCCTGATCCGCGAACTGATGGGGCACGAGCACGGCCCCGGCATCGACGAACTGCCGCAGGACGCGATCATCGTCGGCCGCAACATGGGGGCTGCCGAGCTCCTGGACTACGGCCGCGACCGGATCCGGGGGCTGGTTCTCGAGGAAGGCGGGCCGACCAGCCATGTGACCATCGTTGCCCGGGCGCTCGGTATTCCGACGGTCGGCATGGTGGAGGATATCGTCAGCCAGGCGGATGCGGGCGATGCGATCATCGTGGACGGAGACTCGGGCGAAGTGCACCTGCGCCCGGCAACCGATCTTGAACATGCCTATGCCGAAAAGGTTCGGTTCCGCGCCCGGCGCCAGGCGCAGTACCGCCGCCTCAGGAACAAGCCGTCGGTCACCAGGGACGGTGTGGAATTTTCCCTGCAGATGAATGCCGGCCTTCTCGTCGACCTGCCGCATCTGGCCGAGTCGGGTGCTGCCGGAGTCGGCCTGTTCCGTACCGAACTGCAGTTCATGGTCGCTTCTTCCTTCCCGCGCATGCGCGAACAGGAAGCGCAATACCGGCAGGTTCTGGATGCCGCCGACGGCAAGCCGGTGACCTTCCGCTCGCTGGATATCGGCGGCGACAAGGTTCTGCCTTATCTGCGCTCCATCCAGGAAGAGAACCCGGCCATGGGCTGGCGCGCCCTCAGGCTCGGACTGGACCGTCCGGGGTTGCTGCGCACGCAGATCCGGGCCTTGCTGCATGCCGGGGCCGGCCGCGACCTGAAACTGATGTTCCCGATGGTTGCCGAAGTCGATGAATTCCTGCAGGCCAAGGAACTCGTCGACAAGGAAGTCAAGCACCTGCGCCGTCACGGTCATGCCACGCCGGAGAACATACGGCTGGGCGTGATGGTCGAAGTGCCTTCGCTTCTGTTCCAGCTCGAAGAGCTGATGGCCTATGTCGATTTCGTATCGGTCGGTTCGAACGACCTGTTCCAGTTTTTCTGCGCCGTGGACCGGGGCAACACCCGCGTCGCCGACCGGTTCGACACTCTGAGCGTTGCTTTCCTCAGGGCCTTGAAATCCATCGTCGATGCGGCAAATAAAGCGCATGTTCCCTTGACCCTGTGCGGTGAGCTGGCCGGACGTCCGCTCGAAGCCATGGCGCTTGTCGGGCTCGGGTTCCGGGACCTGTCGATGTCGCCCGCGGCCCTCGGGCCGGTGAAGGCGATGCTGCGCACGCTTGACGTCGGCCGCTTGTCGGCACGCCTTCAGCCAAGGCTGGAGCCGGGGCACGATGACAGGAATATCCGCGAAGTGTTGAAGCGGTTTGCCGCCGAGACGGATGTCGCCCTCTAGCGGGCACTAGGGTACGTACAAGATTATGTGTCCGTACCCTGGCGTAACTCACCTGAAAAACAGGTAATTAGGAGAAACTGCGCGGATGCTGGCGCGTCACAAACTCGATAATCTGCTGGACCGGTTTGCCGAGATCGAACACTTGATGTCGTCGAACCCGGATCCCGCTGCCTATGTGAAGCTGTCGCGCGAATATGCCGGGCTGGAGCCGCTGATCGCCAGGATTCGGGCGCTGAGGAAGGTCGAAGAGGATCTGGCGGGGGCAGAGGCCTTGCTGTCCGATCCCCAGACCGATGCGGAAATGCGCGAACTGGCGGAGCTTGAACGCGATGAACTGGCGGAACGCCTCGAAGAACTGACGCAGGACGTGCGGATCGGGCTATTGCCCAAGGACGAGGCGGATGCCAACGACGCCATCCTGGAAGTGCGCGCAGGTACCGGCGGCGACGAAGCCGCGCTGTTTGCCGGAGACCTTTTCCGAATGTACCAGCGCTACGCCGAACTTCAGGGCTGGAAGGTGGAGATCCTGTCCGCCAGCGAGGGTGAAGTCGGCGGCTACAAGGAAGTGATCGCTTCGGTTTCCGGCGACAACGTGTTTGCCAGGCTGAAATTCGAATCCGGTGTGCACCGGGTCCAGCGCGTTCCGGCCACCGAGTCGGGCGGGCGCATTCACACGTCCGCCGCGACCGTCGCCGTTCTCCCTCAGGCTGAAGATGTCGACGTCGACGTTCAGGAAAGCGATCTCAGGATCGATACCTACCGCGCTTCCGGCGCCGGTGGACAGCACGTCAATACGACAGACTCCGCCGTCCGCATCACTCACCTGCCGACGGGCATCGTGGTTGCGGTCCAGGACGAACGCTCCCAGCACAAGAACAAGGCCCGGGCCATGCAGCTTCTGCGGGCGCGCATCTATGACGAGGAACGCGAACGGGCGGCAAGTGAGCGCACGGAAGCCCGGCGCCTCCAGGTCGGTTCCGGCGACCGCTCCGAACGGATCCGGACCTACAACTTTCCGCAAGGGCGGGTAACGGATCACCGCATCGGACTGACCCTCTACAAGCTGGACCAGATCATTGCCGGGGAAGGTCTTGGCGAAGTGATCGACGCGCTGATCGTCGACCACCAGGCCAACCTGCTGGCGAGCGAAGAAGCTTAAGGGCATGCAGACCGGTGCGCTCTACCGGCTGGTCCGGGACAGGTTCCGCGCAGCCGGTCTGCCCACGCCCGAGCTCGACGCGAAGCTGCTTGTCAGCGCCGCGCTTTGCCTTGCGGTTTCGGACCTCATCCTGAGAGAGCACGACGAGGTTGGCGAAGACGCGCAAGCCCGGGCCTTGTCCCATGCGGAAAGCCGACTTGCGGGCATGCCGGTCGGCCGGATCCTGGGGGAACGGGAATTCTACGGGCGGCGTTTTCTCCTGAACACCGCGACGCTCGAACCACGGCCGGACACGGAGACCCTGATCGACGCCGTTCTTGCGCGAAGTGACCCGGACGCGGCCCTGACAATGTGCGACATCGGTACCGGAACGGGCGCGATTGCGGTCACCTTGCTTTGCGAAATGCCGCGCAGCCGGATGATCGCCGTCGACCTCTCCGAGGAGGCGTTGACCTGCGCGATGGCCAACGCGAGGCTTCACGGCGTCGCGGAGCGGCTTCTGCCTGTGCGCGCGGACTACACTTCAGCCTTGCGGCAGGCGGGAGACGGCGGTCTGGACTGGGTGATCAGCAATCCGCCCTATATCCGCACCGCCGTTCTTGCGAGCCTGTCCGAGGAAGTGACCCGCCACGACCCCGTCCTGGCGCTGGACGGTGGAGAATCGGGTCTCGAGGCCTATCGCCGGATTGTCGCGGATGCGGAATATCTTCTGGGTCCCGGCGGCGGGATTGTACTGGAAATCGGCTTCGATCAGGCGGAGGATCTGAAAAAACAGCTGCGTCATCATGGCTTTGGAGCGATTGAAATCATTAAGGATCTCGCCGGGAACGACCGGGTCGCCGTCGCCCGGAAGTCATAAATCCACCGTTTTCAGGCAAAGGTGAAAAAGCGCTTGGAAATCGGGGCGGAAACGGGTAGGTTCAACACGCCGAGACCGGAGATGTGATCAGCGTTCAGCGGGGCATACGCATCCGGCAGTGTGGGGACAAGCGCAGTTACAGCGTGAAGGAAACCACTGCATTTCGGACTATCCGGTATTTCGGACTGTCGAAGAAAAAGACAAGAGCGTTGGCCTCTGGCCTGTGACGCGCTGCGAGTGTTTTCAGTGACAGCCGCTAACCAGCACGGTTGGTTTCGGCAAGTATTTCGTATCGGTTTTAGGCAATTCCGATGTTGGGTCAGCATATGCTGATCGCCGTTCCGCAAGAGAAAACGGCAGGATGAGACCAGGAAATCAAAGCAATAAGCGCATGCGCGGAAGGGGCCGCAAGGGTCCTAATCCGTTAACCCGGACTTACGAATCCAACGGTCCTGATGTGAAAATCCGCGGCACAGCGATGCACATTGCGGAGAAGTATCAGCAGCTGGCCCGCGATGCCCAGGCATCGGGCGACCGCGTGATGTCCGAGAACTACAATCAGCACGCGGAACACTATCTGCGCATCGTGGCTGCTGCGCAGCCGCAGCAGCAGCCGTCCGCGCAGCCGTCCTTACGCGGCGACGCGGAGGACAGCGGGGATCAGGCCGTAGCAAATGGCGCAGGTTCTGTGAACGGCGCCGAGCGGCAGAACTCCGAACGTGTTTCCGCTGATGGCGAGGTCGTTGACGCAGACAGCCCGCAGCCGTTTATCGAGGACATGCCGGTCATCAATCAGGAAGGTCAGGTCAACGGCGCCGGTCAGAAAGCTGACGGCGATGGAGGCGAAGCGGACGAAAAACCGCGCCGCCGGACCCGCACGCCCCGCGCACGGGCACCTCGCAAGGAGGCTGCCGAAGCCGCTGAAGCCGGGGCATCCGGACCGGAAGGCACCCCTTCGGGGGAAGATGCGTCTTCCGAGGAAGAACAGCCGAAGCCACGCCGCCGGGCCGCCCGGCCCCGCAGGGTCAAGGCCGCCGACGAGGCCCCTGCCGAGACCGCAACGCCGGGCGAATAATCGCCCGAAACAAGGTTTTACCGGAAAAACGGCGCCCAATCGGGCGCCGTTTTTGTTTGTGCCGTCTTTTCGCGGATGGGGGCTTTTGTTGTGAATTTGCAACACTATATTAGGGGAGCAGTGCTTTCGAAGGCTGCACGGATGCCCGGATCAGGGGTCCGTATTCCATAACGTTCCCCACGCTTCGGGTGGTGCGGACGGGCAGGAGGTATCTTATGAACTTTGAGAAATACACCGAGCGTGCCCGCGGTTTCATTCAGTCGGCACAGACATTTGCCCTTGGGCAGGGTCATCAGCAATTCACACCCGAACATATCCTCAAGGTGCTTCTCGACGATCCGGAAGGCATGGCGAACGGCCTGATCGAACGGGCCGGCGGGCAGGCCAGGGCGCTCAAGGGCGAACTGGACGATCTGCTTGAAAAGATGCCCAAGGTTTCGGGCGGTTCGGGGCAGCTTTATATGGGCCAGGCGACAGCCCGGCTGTTCGACCAGGTCGAGAAGATCGCAGACAAGGCGGGCGACAGTTATGTCACCGTCGAACGCCTGTTGCTGGCGCTTGCCATGGCGGGCGACAGTGATGCCGGCAAGCTCCTGAAGCGCCATGGCGTCACGCCCAACGGCCTCAACGAGGCCATCAACCAGTTGCGCCAGGGCCGGACCGCGGACAGTGCCACTGCGGAAAACCAGTATGAGGCCTTGAAGAAGTATGCCCGCGACCTGACCCAGGTTGCCCGGGAGGGCAAACTTGATCCCGTGATTGGCCGCGACGAGGAAATCCGCCGCACGATCCAGGTTCTGTCCCGCCGGACCAAGAACAATCCGGTGCTGATCGGCGAGCCGGGCGTGGGCAAGACGGCGATCGCCGAAGGACTGGCGCTCCGCATCGTCAACGGCGATGTGCCGGAATCGCTGAAGGACAAGCAGCTTCTGGCCCTCGATATGGGCGCGCTGATTGCCGGAGCGAAATACCGCGGTGAATTCGAGGAGCGGCTGAAGGGCGTGCTGTCGGAGGTGCAGGCGGCTGCCGGCATGATCATCCTCTTCATCGACGAGATGCACACGCTGGTTGGCGCCGGCAAGGCGGAAGGCGCAATGGATGCGTCCAACCTGCTGAAGCCCGCGCTTGCGCGCGGAGAACTGCACTGTGTCGGTGCGACGACGCTTGACGAGTATCGCAAGCACGTGGAGAAGGACGCGGCTCTTGCCCGCCGGTTCCAGCCGGTGTTCGTCACCGAGCCGACGGTCGAGGACACGATTTCGATCCTGCGCGGCATCAAGGAAAAATACGAACTCCACCACGGTGTCCGGATTACGGATTCAGCCATCGTCGCGGCGGCGTCCCTTTCCAACCGCTACATCACCGACCGGTTTCTGCCGGACAAGGCAATTGACCTGATGGACGAGGCTGCCAGCCGGCTCAGGATGCAGGTGGACAGCAAGCCGGAGGAACTGGACGAACTGGACCGCCGCATCATCCAGCTCAAGATCGAGCGGGAAGCGCTCAAGGTCGAAAACGACGAAGCGTCCAGGGACCGTCTGGCGAAGCTGGAAAAGGAACTGACGGACCTTGAGGAAAAGTCGCAGGTCCTGACCGGCCGTTGGCTGAGTGAAAAGGAAAAGCTGAACCTTGAACAGAAGATCAAGGAACAGCTGGAACAGGCCCGGATCGACCTGGAAATCGCTCAGCGACGTGGCGATTTGGCCAAGGCCGGCGAGCTGGCCTATGGCGTTGTCCCGGATCTGGAGCGCAAGCTGGCCGAAGCCGAGGCGTCGGAGGATGCCGATGCGATGGTGGACGAAGCGGTCACGCCGTCTCACGTTGCCCAGGTGGTGTCGAAATGGACCGGAATTCCGGTCGACAAGATGCTGGAAGGCGAACGCGAGAAGCTTCTGAAGATGGAAGACGTCCTGGCGACCCGTGTCATCGGTCAGGGGGAAGCGATCCATGCTGTGTCCACAGCCGTTCGCAGGGCGCGGGCAGGTCTGCAGGACCCGAACCGGCCGATCGGCTCGTTCATGTTCCTGGGACCCACCGGCGTCGGCAAGACGGAGCTCACCAAGGCGCTTGCCAGCTTCCTCTTCGACGACGACAGCGCGATGGTCCGCATCGACATGTCGGAATACATGGAGAAACACTCCGTTGCCCGGCTGATCGGCGCACCTCCGGGTTATGTCGGCTACGAGGAAGGCGGCGCCCTGACCGAAGCCGTCCGGCGGCGGCCCTATCAGGTGGTTCTCTTCGATGAGATCGAAAAGGCACACCATGACGTCTTCAACGTGCTCCTTCAGGTGCTCGACGATGGCCGACTGACCGATGGCCAGGGCCGGACGGTCGATTTCCGCAACACGCTGATCATCATGACGTCGAACCTGGGATCCGAATATCTGGTCAATCAGCCGGAAGGCCAGGATACCGATGCCGTCCGGGACGAGGTGATGGGAACCGTGCGCGGGCATTTCCGTCCGGAGTTCCTCAACCGGCTCGACGAGATCGTGCTGTTCCACCGTCTGCAGCGGTCCCAGATGGCCGATATCGTCAAGATCCAGCTGGAGCGGCTGCGCAAGCTGCTGGTCGAGCGCAAGATCACGCTGGAACTGGACGACAGCGCCCTCGGCTGGCTGGCGCAGAAGGGCTACGATCCCGCCTATGGCGCGCGTCCCCTGAAGCGGGTGATCCAGAAGGACGTTCAGGATCCGCTGGCCGAAAGGTTGCTGGCCGGAGACATTCTGGACGGGCAGTCGGTCACTGTTTCTGCCGGTGGCGACAGACTGGTCTTTCAGGTTGAAGGATCGGAAATCGCCGCAGCCTGAGGCGGCGCTGCGAGCATAAAAAGGCCCGCGGGACCAAGGTTCCGCGGGCCTTGCTTTTCAGCCTGGTTCCCATCAACAGCGTCCGGGATCAGTTGATCGCCGCGATCCGTGAGGGTTTGCGTGCGCGCTCGAGCAGAGTGTCGACCCGATAGCGCTCTTCCTCGAAGGCCGTGCGCATTTCCCCGTCCAGTGTCCGTCCCTTGGGCAGCTTGATCCGCATCGGATCGACGTAGCGGCTGTTGACAAGGACCTCGTAGTGAAGGTGCGGGCCAGTGGAAAGGCCTGTCGAGCCGACATAGCCGATGATCTGGCCCTGGGTGACGCGGACGCCTTCCTGGATGCCGTTTCCGAAGCCGGACATGTGATTGTAGGTGGTCGTGTAGCCATTGGTGTGGCGCAGTTCGATGCGCCGGCCGTAGCCAGAACTCCAGCCGGCCTTGATGACCGTTCCGTTGCCCGCGGCCATGATCGGGGTGCCGCGTGAGGCAGCCCAGTCGACGCCGCGGTGCATCTTGGTGTAGCCGTGGATCGGGTGACGGCGCATGCCGAAGCCCGAGCGGAACACGCCGCCATTCAAGGGCTTGCGGATCAGGAACTTCTTGGCGCTCTGGCCGGAGGCGTCGTAGAAATCGGTAACACCGTCGTCTGGCGTCCTGAAGCGGTAGAACTCGCGCTTGGTGTTGCCGGTATTGAGCGCAGCATAAAGGATCTTCGGTCCGTTGTTCTCGTCGCCCTCGGTGAAGAACAGCTCGATCGCATCCCCGGGCTGGACCCGGGCGTTGAAGTCGACGTCGAAGGAGAACATGCGCACGAGGTCGTCGATGATCTCTTCGGGCATGTCCTGTTCGAGAGCTGTCTGATAGATGCTGTCGTAGATCGCGGGTGTCGGGCCGCCATAGGAAACCCGGTCCGCTTCCGCGAAAGCGTCTGCCAGGAAGGTGCTCGGTTCCATGGCCCGGACGTAGCCACCGCTGTCGGAACGGGCGACCGTCGCAAGGTGGTCGGTTTCCCTGTAGAGGCTGACGCGCTCGGGGCGCATCCGCTCCAGATCGTCCGGCGAGGGGGCGAAGGCGATCCGCAGCCGCTGCCCGTCGGCAAGTTCGGAGATGCCGAAGTTGCTGCGGAAGGCGGCGGCGATGTTTTGCGCTTCGCTCTGGCGTGCTTCGTGGTCCATCAGCAGGTCGATCAGATCCTGTCCCGCACTGACGGGCACAATGCTCTCCTCCATGCCGGCAAAGCGGATCTCTTCGTCGCGCTTGGAGACGAAAGACACGTTCTCGGGCGTGATACGGACCGCATAGCGTTCCAGGTCCGGCTGCATGGCCAGATTGAAGTCGAAGCGGCCGGGGTCGACCAGGGATTTGGCGGCCATGTCCACGGCATCGATGGAAAGGGTGCGGGCGGTGTCGCGTACAGCCAGTTCGACTTCGGCCTCGGACGGGGTCCTGTCAAAATTGATGGCGGCGCTGGCGGCCGGGAAAGGCGTCAGGCTGATGCTGACTTCGCTCTCCAGCTTGGCTCCGTAAAGGGAGTCGGCAAGGAGCGCCGTGCCGGTGTCTCCCAATCCCGAGGGGGCATCGTCATCCCTGTTGTCGGCGAACATGTTCAGGGGATTGAAGGATGGAATGCGCGCGGCGAATTCGGGATCCTTGCGTGTCGCGAGGCTGGCGCTGACGAAGACATGCGGCTGGACGCGGATGTGATCCCGGTCGCCTTCCCGGGTGACCACATTGAGGTCGAGTACCTGCTTGCTGGAATACTCGGCTGCGGATCTGAGCACCCTGTCTCCCTTGCGTCCGCCCTTGCCCGAAGCCGTGATGCCGTTCAGGTAGGTGTCCGGGGAGGGGGCGGCTTCCACACTATACTGGCCGTCAAGTGCGGCCATCAGGGCGCCGCCCATGAGAAAGAGCGAGGTGACGCCGGTCAATACGGTGCCCGCGAGCCAGCGCAAGGATACCTGTCTGCGGTCGGACATGCCGCTCCGGCCTTCGTATCCGCGCAGCGGCGGCTCGTTCCCGAGCTCGATGCGTATCGTCTGCGCGCTATGGAAAGGGCCAAAATGCATATGTACCTGTCCGGTCCGTCCTACAGCCTGCCAGCGGATCAGCCGCCGACGCCGGTGCAAAGGCTGTTACCTTGAACCCGGCCTGACGACCTGTACCTGCTTCATGCAGTGTTTGAGTAAAAACGTCAAATGTTTCTGCGCGGCGAAAGCGGAGTCCCGTCGCGGCGGGTAAGTCCGTAAAGACAGAATTTGACGGTTCTGTGATGGCGTTAATGCGCAAGACGGCCTTTCCCCGGTAACCCGTAACCGCGCCCGGAGCGGAACAGGCCCTGTACGGGTCGTGAAGCGGCGTGGATGGACTTGCTGTCCGCAGGGATTTCCGGGAACTGCCGAAAACCGCCTTCAGGTGGAGCTTATATATCCTTCAGGTGGAGCTTATATATAATGTGTGGAGGTCAGTTGCCGGACATCGGATCTGATGCGCCCGAGAGGCGGGAATACGGCTGGACCTGGATCGCCGAAAAGGTCTAACTTTATGTAATTAATAAGAGAATTTATAAAAACAGCGTTCTGTGAATCTTTTTTGACAAAGTGTGTTGACTCCGGTTCGGGGCCTGCGTATAACCGCGCTCATCGACGGCGGCGCCGCCAACACGGCGCTCCTCGCTGTCGGTTCTACCGGACATCATCGTCGCTCAAACCTGGCAACAGGAAGCAGACTTGACGTCTTTGGTTGAGGGCCTAAGTGCCACATTCACGGCAAGTGAATGGTTCTTTGACAATTTGATATTTGAAGGAAGGGAAGCGTAGGCGGCGTTGGCCTTGCGATCCTCGGCGTGAGTTGAGGGTTTTAAGGAGTTACGCAGGTACGCTGATCTTTCAGACAAGGAAGCCGATTGGGTCGGACGGGT